>DATDRI010000001.1:0-8586 GCA_035291825.1 Vicinamibacteria bacterium
GCATCCTCAAGCTGCTTAGAGTGGTCCGGTTGGACAAAGTCTTCAAGATATTCCCGGACGAGGATTCGGCTGTCGCCTACGCGGAATCGCAAGGATCCTCGTAACAGCCTGCTGTCGAGCACGGCGTGCTCCTTTTGAGGAGCTCGAGCGGCTCCCACCGACGGCCCGCCCAGGCCGTCGCATCGGGCCGAAGGGGGTACGGTTTGGTAACCATGAGCTCGGCGCCCACGCCCAGGTCGCTCAGGATTCCCTTCATCCGTCGCTGCACTCTTTCTATCGGGAAGACGGAGAGCCCCGGGTTACTGATCGACCTCTCGGTGGCGGGGGTCTACGTTCAGGCCCGTACGCTTCCCGCCGAGGGTGATGAAGTCGTCGTTAAGTTTCGCGTTCCCGGGAACGACCGGCTCCTCCAGATCCAAACAACCGTGGTGTACGTCAACCGCAATCAGAAGCACCCGGTTCACAGCCTCCCACCCGGGGCTGGTCTGCGCTTCCGGAATCTCTCCGTCGACGACTCTAAGCTGGTGGTGGGAGCGATCCGCGCCTACTGCCTGTCCAATCCGCTTTATCGGCAATACCTGTGAGCTGGCCGGCGGCGGTCAACGCGCGGCCGCCATGGCCAGCTCCACCGCCTGGTGGGGCGAGCTGGCGTGGACGACCCCCTCGATATTCCAGCTTCCCAAACAGACCACCGTCTTGCCTAGGTTGAGAGCCATGGCGATCTCGGAAAGTGTCCCGTGTTTGCCGGCGACCGCCACCAAGGCATCGGCGGTCTGGGCGATCAGGAAGTTGCGAAAATGACCGAGCCCGGTGGCCACGGCGCAATCGATGAAGGCATTGGCCGTTTCCTTACCGACGCCGGGAAGGACACCCAGGGTGAAACCTCCCTCCAGCCGCGCGCCGCGTGCCGCAGCCTCCATGACACCACCCAGCCCGCCACAGACCAGAACGGCGCCCGCTCGAGCCACCGCCCGGCCGACCTCTTCGGCCTGTCGGGCAACGACCTCGCTGCACTGGCCGGCCCCTACCACCGCGATCTGGATCTTGGGCAGATTCATCTCTCGCACCTCCCATCCTAGCGCCAGGTCCGCCGGTTGGCGAGCTTGACAATCCGGTCACCGATGACGGAACATTAATAAGAGGTCGTACGATATTCCTCCAAGATGGGGTTTCGTTAACGGAGGGTCATCAAGCCCGCACTAGGTCGAGGTAGGTCCCAGAACCGGGAGTCCATCCGTTTCGTCACACGGGTGGGGTGTGCCGTCTCGGGATCCTTATACGGTTGCATCGAGGAGCCGGAGTAGCTCATGGAGCAGACCCTTCTCCTCAACGCTACCTACGAGCCTCTTCGCGTCGTCTCCTGGCAGAAAGCCATCACCCTTCTCACCAAAGGGAAAGTGGAAGTGGTGGCGGCCTACGACCGCGACATACGCAGCGTCTCCATCACTTTCAAGCTGCCTTCGGTTCTGCGGCTGCTGTACCACGTGCGCATCGCCAGGCGATATCATCGCGTTCCGTTCTCACGTGCCAATATCTATCTTCGCGACAAATACCGTTGCCAATACTGCGCCCGACGGTTGCCAAGCCTTGAGCTGACATTCGACCACGTCATACCGGTCTCGCGGGGAGGCCGCAAGGACTGGGAAAATATCGTTACATGCTGCATCGACTGCAACCGACTCAAGGGGGGGAAGACATCCGACGAGGCCGGCCTTCAACCCATCCGCACCCCCAAACGGCCAACGTTCCTGCCCTCTATTCGCATCACCATCGGGCTCCGCGAAGTACCGGAAAGCTGGCGGGATTACCTCTATTGGAACGTCGAGCTCGACCACGACGGTTGAGCTTCTATTTTCCGACACCATCCGCGCCCCCGCTCCCATGAGCATCACCGGGAGCCTCCGAACGATGCACCTGGGGGATCTCCTCCAGTGGTGCGGCACCAATTTGAAGACCGGGACCCTCCGCCTGAACCGCGGTCCCATCGAGAAGCAACTGTTCTTCAAAGAAGGACGGCTTTTCTCCTCCACCTCGAACAGTCCCCGCGAGACGCTTGGCCAGTTCCTCATCCGTACGGCAAAGATCACCGAGGAGCAACTGTTCAAGGCTCTCATCCGACAGGACCGTAACCACGAGCCGCTGGGACAGATTCTGATCGGGGATGGCTTACTGAGCGACGACGAGCTGAGCGGTCTGCTCCGTATCAAGACCGAGGAGAGTATTTACGACTGTTTCCTGTGGCCGGACGGAGACTTCGTCTTCGAGGAGGACCGGTTGCCGGAAAAGATCTCGGTGTACGTGCCTCTGGACCTTACCGCCCTCATCCTGGAAGGGCTGCGGCGGACCGACGATTGGGATCGCATCTGGAAAACCTTCGGGTCTCGTGTCACGACCTTTTCTACCAATTCCCAGCATGATGCCGCCGGGCTTTCCGAGGAGGATCGCCGGATCTTGGACCTTGCTTCTCATGGTAAGAATCTAGGAGAGATCGCACTCGAACTGCACGCGGTGGATTTCTACGCTGCCTCTCGCCTGCTCGAGCTACACGAACGCGGACTGGTGCGGGTCGACGCCGTCAAAGAAGAAATCCCTTTCGAGCAGCAGATGGAAGACCTCCAAGAGGAACTTCGGCAAGGCGTAGTCTGTTTCAATGCCGGCCAGTATCCGGACGCGCTTGCTGCATTCGATGCGGCGCTCTCGATTGACCCCCGGAACAAGTACGCGCGGCTGTTCACCATGAAGATACAAAAACTGATGGAGGACATCGAGAGCATCGGCGCCATCCCGCTCGATGGCATCCCGATCTTGAAGGTGACGCTAGCGGAGCTGGCCGATCTCGAGCTCGATCCGCAGGAAGGCTTCGTTCTCTCCCGCATCAACGGCGAATGGAGCGTTCGTTCCATCCTCAAGATCTGCCCGATGCACCAGGAAGAGGTCCTGGTCATCTTCAAGCGCCTGCTGAACAACGCGCTCATCGAGTTTCAACAATAGCGAGAACGCCGGCCCGTCGCGCCACCCTCCTTCCCATGGTAGTATGGTGAGAGTTCCCTAAGTTTGGATTCCCGAAGTTGACGTCACCAAACCCTTTCATCACCGGGGTCAGTCCTCCCTATGCGGTGGCCGGCGGCCGCCTGCAGCTGCTCGGTCGCGGTTTCGAGCCGACTCGGGCGCATGCGCACCGGGTATTCTTCGGGGAGGCCCGCGCCCAGATCACCAAGGTATCTTCCGACGCCATCTCTGTCATCGTTCCGCAAGGTGGTGGCCCGGTACCGGTGAGGGTGGAGTTGAACGGTGCGGTGAGCGAACAGTTCACGGCGTCCCTGGCCCGAACGATTGCTGAAGAGCTACATCCCGTCTCCAGTCCGGCTTTCGACCGCGAGGGTAACCTCTTCGTCACTTTTAGCGGAAGCCGCGGCCAGAAAGTGCCGGTCTCGGTCTTCCGCATCGATCCCAAGGGAAGCGTCAAACCATTCCTCAGCGAGGTGATGAATCCCACCGGAATGGCCTTTGATCGCGAGGGATTCCTCTATATCTCCAGCCGCCAGGAGGGTGCGGTCTACCGCGTCAGCCCGGAGCGGGACGTGGAGCTGGTGGCAGACGAACTGGGCGTGGCAACCGGACTGGCTTTCGATCCGGATGGCATTCTTCACGTGGGAGACCGGCAAGGTACCATCTTCCGCGTCGAGCGCAATGGCGAGCCGCGCTCCTTCTGCCAGCTCCCTCCGTCCGTGGTGGCCTACCACCTAGCCTTCCATCCTAACGGCGACCTTTTCGTCACCGGCCCCAGCCTGTCCAGCATCGACTCGGTCTACCGGGTCCGGCCCGACGCCACGGTGGAGGTCTTCTGCCGCGGATTCGGTCGACCTCAGGGTCTTGCCTTCTCCGTTGACGGAAATCTCTACGTGACCGAGGCACTCGCCGGCGATAGCGGGGTTCACCGCATCACACCGGATGGCGGACGCTCCTGCTTCATCTCCGGCCCGCCCCTGGTGGGGCTCGCCTTCGACGGTAAGGGTGGGCTGACGCTAGCGGGAACGAGCTCGGTGTTTCAGCTCGAGGTGGGTATCGTCGGGCGGGTCTTGCCCGGATAGGCGACCCCCGACTACCAGAAGGATACTCAACGCCCGATGAGCTCCAGGGCACGGCGGATCGCTTCCGCGCGCGCTCCCTCCGGCTCGATTTCTAAATAGGACGAGCCATCTTCCAAGGCCTGCCGGCGAGTTTCCTCCGAGGGTAGAAGACCAACCAGCGCGATGGAACAGCGCGCCAGGCGAAAACGTGCCTCGCCCTCGTGCTCGTCGCCGGGATATCGCTCCACGAAGTCTCGCCAGGCAGCGCATTCCGTCCTCACCGCTTCCGCCGGCTGGGCCTCATCCTCGTTCTGGGTTTTGGCTCGGAGGTCGTCCGACAAGGAGACAGGGAGAGGATAGCGTTCCAGAAGGTGGCGGTAGTTGGATTCCGCTGGGCTGGTGCTTCGCGCCGCCTCCGGGCTGTCCCGCAAGGAGAGAGACTCGGCCACCATCTCGCCCCCCCCGGGAGGAGCAGATGGCGCCGGCCGGGCTTCTTGATCCCGTCGATCCTCTCCAGCCGACGCAATCGTTGGGGTCTGCTCCGATGGCTCTTCGGGAACTCTTTGCCGAGCTTGCTCCCTCGGCGCCAGCGTTCTGCGCTGAGCTTCCTCCCCTTCGCCCGGCTCGCCGGGCACGACTTCGTCGAGCTCCCTGGTTGGACGCCCGGTCGCCGCTCGGTCCTCTCGGTAGGCTCGCCCACCGGCCTCTGCTTTTTCCAGTCCTTCCTTCCCTGCGTCTCTCGACAAACCTGTCCCAGAGCTCTCCTCGGTCTTGAGTATTACCTGGGGCATAGTCGGCGCCGTCTCGTCGGCGCTCGACTTGTCGTCCCGCCCCTCTTCCAGAACACCAGCCCCCGCGTCCTCACCGGTGGAATTCTCTTCGGCGGCTCGGGGCACGTCTTCGGTCTCGAGGGAGCGATGAGATGGATGGGGAGTCTCGAGCACCCGAAGCCCCACCACCGTGGCGACCAGCGCCGCCGCGAGAGCCCCGGCCCAACGGAGCCGAGACGGAGAGAGTAGCTGGAAGAACCAACCGCGGCGAGCCTCGCCAGCACCCACCGCGCCGATGCGAGACATGATCTTCCGCGGCAGCACGTCCCAGTACATCTCGGGCGGCTCTGGAAGAGAAGCCTGACGAGCCGCTTCCGGCAAGGCGTTGAGGAACCGGTAGTGCGCTGAGCAATCCCGGCAGTCTCGGAGATGAGCCTCGGCCCGGAGCTTTTCGGCGGCGCTCACCTCACCGTCGGCAAGCTTCTCGATGAGTGGCAGGAAATCTTCGCAAGACATCGCTTTCTTCCCGTCTACAGGTAGTCCCGAAGCATCTCCTTGAGCTTCTGACGAGCTCGGAAGAGACGTGACATGACGGTACCCATCGAGATTTCTAGCACTTCGGCAATCTCCTCGTACCGCATTTCCTCATGCACCTTGAGCAGAAACACCGTTCTCTGTTCGGGGGGCAGCTTCTGAACCGCGGCATCGAGCGCCCTGCGAAACTCCTCGGACAAGAGCCCGCTCAGGGGATCGGGATCACCCTGGGCACGAGGCTCGGCGGCCGGATCCTCACCCTCGGCAAACTGCTGCTCCCGCCTCGCCGCACCGGTCAGGTAGTTGATGGCGAGGTTGACCGCGATGCGAGTCAGCCACGGTGCTAGCGGACGCCCCAGCTCGAACCGGTCCAAGTGCGAATAGGCTCGCAGGAACGTTTCTTGCGTAATATCGTCGGCCACCTCGTGCCTTCGGGTCATGCGCAGGGCCACTCCATAGACCCGTCTCTGGTGAGAGCGGACAATGGCTTCGAACGCCTCCGGCTCACCGCCACGGGCTCGCACCACCAGGTCACGGTCCACGTCCTCGGCCTTCTCACGGTCCGCTGCGTAGGCTGGGCTTCCCAAGCCCTCCCCCTTTGTTTTTACCCGCAGAGCCGACCTTTTATTCCCGAAAGGGAACATGAAAAGCGAACGACGGTTCTCGGGAATCCACTAGAGGAATCGTAACAGCATCGGCGAGGTAGGTACAAAAAAGAATCCGGCGGGCCCCCCGCGCGCCGTTGGAGGGGTCCGCCGGCTCCCTCTGGCTCGTATGAACGAGCCGGCAAATCAGGAAGGACCTATTCCAGGACCTTTATGACTACCCGGCGATTACGAGCTCGCCCCTCCCGGGTCCCGTTGTCAGCGATAGGTTGGGCCTCGCCAAAACTGAACACCGAGATGGCGTGCAGAGGGATTCCTTGAGATTGATAGAGGTAGTCACGGACGGCGATGGCACGCTGCATACCCAGCTGCTCGTTGTAACTCTCCTCGCCGGTGCTGTCGGTATGGCCTTCGACCTCGATGTACAGCCGGCGGTTGTCGGCCTTGACCTTGTCCGCCAGCTCGCCCACCATCTGCTCCGCCTCGGGTGACAGCGCGGCAGCGTTGAAATCGAAAGCGACCTGGTCATTGGAGAGAGTGACCTCGTACAGCAGCTTGCCCTTGATCGCCAGCTGCGCCTCGTCGTAAGCACGAGCCGCATCTCCCTTGGCCTGATTGGCGAGTTCCCCCGCCTCACCGGCCTTGGCATCTACTCTCTTGAGCTCCTCCTCGTTGCGACCGATCCTTTCCTGGTTTCTCTCGACCGATTCGCTCAGGGTCTCGACTTTCTCATTGACCGCGCCGACCTCTTTGCCGACATATCCCTTGCTGGCACAGCCTGACGCCGCAACGAGCGTCATCAGCATGAAGACAACCCAACCTTTTTGATAAGACATCGCTTCCTCCTCACTGAATCTGGGCTCGATGATCTGCATCCTCCAGAAGAGCTTCCGACCCCGACTCCGGTTTCTTGGCGTAGTATCCCTGGCGCGCGTGCACTACTACGCCCCCCCGGCGCGTCTCGATGTCGATCCGACGAAAACTCCCGTCTTTGGTGGTATTGTTGGGAACGTATCCGAGCCTGTACTGCGTCTTGAGCTCCTCTCGAATACGTAGTGCAACGAGCCTCAGCGCGCCGATCTCACTAGCTTCAAAAAGTCGCCCGCCGGTCTCCTCACTGAACCGTCGCAGCCCGTCTTCCTCTTTCGCCTCGCGACCGTGGACGCCCACATATCGATCGCTTTCAGGGTCGTCCAGCGGGGAGAGCACGCGCACCGAGTAAACCGGCACGTCCACTCCCTTGGCGTGCTCCACCGCCTCCTCGATCGACAACTCACTGGAGGTGTCCACACCGTCGGTCATCACCACCATGGCGCGCCTGCCGAATCCCCTGTGCTGCATCTCGGTCGAAGCGAGGGCCACCGCGTCATAGAGCGCCGTCGAGCCGAACGGCTCGATCGTTTGGAGCTTGCTGACCGCGGCCTCCTTGTCTTCGGTAAACGCCAGGGCCTCATAGAGGTGTTTGTCGAACGCGTACACGGCAACCCGGTCCTCGGGGTCCAAACTGTAGATGAGCTGAATGGCGGCGTTGCGAATGTTGGCCACCTTGGAGATCACGTCCATGCTGCCACTGGCGTCGACCAGCAGCATGATGTCGACCGGCGCATCCGTTCCACGCGCATAGAAGGTAAGCTCCTGAGGAACTCCGTCTTCGTAAACCTGAAAGTCCGTGTCCTTCAGGTCGGTGACCAGGCTACCGTTCTTCTTGGTGATGGTCACCGTGAGGTGCACGGCGTCCACGGAGGTCTCGAACCGGTACGGCGCCTGCGGGTTTTTCCCTGCGTCCCCACTCTGGCCGAAGACGTCCGATCCCATCGTCAGCAGCGCCCATGGCGCCGTCGCGAGCCACAAAGTGCGCTTCATCAACAGTCGATCTAGCAAAAGCTTTGCCACTTAGTCTTCTTAGCGGTCGACGGGTCTGGGCGCGAAATATCCAGTGGAATGAGCGCCTTGGCGCCCCCATCCGTCATTCTCGTGGCTCGTCGACTCCGTGCTTGTCCAGCGAAAGATTTACGCGAGTCATGTAAGTCTTACCCATGCGCGGACTTCGAGTCGGCTACGCCCGATGCTCATGGGGGCGTGCTGGCGATCCCGCTACCAGATAGCGCCAGCGTGAATAGAAACGGAACTGTGCCTCATTGTCGTAAACGGCCGCCTCTCGAACGCTGCGCTCAACTGCCAGGGCCGAGCCGATCTCCGTGCCTTCTTGGGAGCGCGACAGCACGACCGGCTCCCAATCGAATCCACGGTCGATCACCGCGGCCGGCGCTCGTCGAAGGATCTCCTCGATGAGTCTTCGTGAATTAATGGGCGTCGACGGAGTGCGGTTTTCTCCCAGCGCGCTCCAATCGAATTGCTCCGGATCCAACTCGGCGACGGCGGTTGTATTCTGGGCATGGAAATGGAGCCTCAGTCCTGGCGTCAGTGGTCGTTTCGTTCCCCGGATAGTTCCTAGGCCGCGCTCTTGGTGACGCTCTCGAACGATCTCTCCTCGGACGAGCAGAGACAATTCCGAGTAGGGGATGAAAAGGAGCTTGCCTTCCGCCAGGCCCAGCCGCAAGCCTTCCCCCAGCAGCTCCAGGTTTCGGATCAGCACAACCTGGATCG
>DATDRI010000002.1:0-6606 GCA_035291825.1 Vicinamibacteria bacterium
ACAGGCCGACCGCAACCTGGCAACCGGCACCGAGGCAAATAGGGGTCTCTGGGTTGGGCCGTTGATTCTCGGGGCGGAGGGTCCGACTGTAGGCTCGCTCGAGCCCGGAACGGCAAGGCTGGACCAGGACCCGACCCGTCAAAACAGGGGAAAACCCCGGTTCGCGAGGAAAAAATCCCGAGTGGTGCCGGGCCACTATGCAGGAATGAGCTCGGTCTTCCGGTGCCCGTCCCCGGTCGGTGGCGACGATTGACCAGCCGTCGGCAGGCCGCAGCGCCATCGGTGTCGCTCGAGAACTTGCTGCATGTGCACGTCCACTTGTCTCAGAAAAGACGGTGAGACGGCGTAGCCATCGCTCTCGTAAGTCAGGATGGGCAGGCCCCGCCCCTGACAGACCGGCTTCAAGATGGCTTCCGAGATCCGGAAGGGAAGGCAATTGAAGGGTCCTATGAGCAGAACGCCGTCGTGACCCTCCCGATCGGCTCCGAGGACCTTGCCCACGGTGGTGATGGCCTCTCCGAAGATCGCGGGAGAGATATGTTTCGACGCCTCCTCGAAGAGGAGCGCGACGTCACTGGGCCTGCCCACCAGGAGGCCCGTCCTCTCGAAGTCTTTCCGCAGACGCTCTTCCAATCGCTTCGCGGTCCAGTACCCCTTGAAGCGCTCCAGGTAGTGCTGGCCTTCCGGCTGCAAGATCCGGGTGCACGCTTTCGCCATGGCCAGATATCCCGGCTCGAGCCCCCAGCTCTTTGCGGTAACCGCCAGGCCGTCATAGACGGTGTAGAGAACGAGCTCGTTGAGCTCGGCGGGTTGCAGGAGGATGCCTCGTTCAGCATAAAGCTCGGGAACACCCTCGATGAAGAAAGGACTGAACCGCGTGAAGAATTCTCCGGTAACGATCACTCGCGGGCAGTTGGCCGGGTCTCGAGACCGAGGGATCTCGGCAAGCCGGTCGATGAACAACGGGAGACCGGCATAGAACGCCTGGCGCGAGGTGGAGGACGCAACAAAACTCTCCCAGCACCGCTCGAGCTTGGAGAGGCTTCCCGGGCTCCCGACGGTGCGAAGACTCTGCTCGATGTCGACCATGATGTCCGCGACGTTGACCGCCGGAGAGAGCTGGCGCGCCAGAGCGTCCAGACCGAAACCGGCGTAATCGTTGTCCTCTTGCGGAGACAGCACGAAGAGGTCACCCAACTCCTGCTGCGCGATGAAACGGTCGAAGTAGCCCAGGAACGCGTCGGTCACACAGGGAGCGCCTCCGTTCAACATGTAGAATCCGGCAATCTCGCCTGGCTTCCGGTTCTCGTGAGCTTGGAGAAGCTGCCCGATCAAGATGGGCAAGGGGAGGCACTCTCGGCCAGAAGTGTTCTGAAGACCCCGCTCGAGCTGAGAACGCTCCAGCCGCATCGCCCCTCCCGGGTGGAGACCCAGCCATCGCGTCGCCATGGCCCAGGCGTCGGAGTGGAATTTCGAAAAAGCCGGAAAATACAGTTTCACGCGGGGATCGCTCAGCGGAAGGCGCTCCCCCGAGGAGGAGACCACCATTCCGCCACGCTCGAGTCGGCTCGGCACGAAGGGGCGGCGTCGCGGCGGCGGCGCTTGACCGCAGTTGGTCACGATGTCGAGAAACGCTTCGAGTCGCGTCTGAATGCCGGCATCCGCGGTGTGTCCATCGATCTCGAGAACGAGATACGGCTTGGAGCCGAGCTCGGAAGAAAGCAACGAATGTGTGAACGCGTCGATGGTACAGCTGAAATTACTCACATAGAGAAGGAAGAGATTGGGGTGCCGCTTGGCCAGCGCGACGGCATTCAGAATCAAGTTGGGAAAGTGCCACGGCGTCGAGCCACCGTGCAGGGGTGGAAGACAGTCGGCGGGGATGGCCGTCACCCCCATGCTGGCCAGCTTCTTGCCGACCGATTGGGAGGCCTCGGGCGTGAACGCGTTGTAGCTGCGTCCCACCAGGATGATGGCTGGCTTGGCCGTCGCGATGGCCTGCTCGAGCGCCAGCTCTCCCATTTCCCGAAGAGAGCGCTCGACCCGCTCTTGAGCCGTCACCGCCGCCTGGAAAGCTTCCTGGGCCCGCGTCCCGGGGACATTCAGCTCCCTGGTGGCCATGTCGACCAGGCCCTTGCTCGATCGATATCCCTCGCTGAAATCGAGCTGCGGTGAGAGAAAGCGGACGTCGGGAAAGGCCTTGGCGAGCACGTAAGGACCGGCCTGGGTGATCGGGCAGAGATAGGAGTCTTTCCCGCCCGCGGGATTGGGCATGCGCGTCACGTGCGGGAGGAAAACCCGGTCGATGCCTTTCTTCACCAGGTCGAGCACGGCGCCATGAGCGATCTGTGCGGGAAAACAGAATGCGGAATGGGCCTTCAACTCGCCGCCCGGTTCCACCTGAGACAAAACCGCGTCGATCCCGAGTCGGGAAAAGAACGTCGCATAGAGCGGATAGAGAGAGTGCGTCGTCAGCGCTCTTGGAATCCCTATCTTCCTCCGGCCCCCGGCCTCTTTTCCTTCTGGTTCCGCGAATAGAATGCTGGACCGCCTCTCGACGAGATCGGCCGCCGACCCTTTGCGCGCCTTCCGCTTCCAAACGTTCTCGTATAAGCTGCAACGGCCTCCGAAGGGAAACCGCCTTCCCGCCACTTCGAAGCGGTCGATGGTGCAATAGAGCCGGCACGCCTTGCAGGTAAAACGATTGAGCAACCGCATGTTGGGTTCGGCGAGCGAGGCCAGGCTCGTTTCAGAGGTGCGAGCGCCCTTCTCGGATCGCCGCAGGGCCAACAGCGCAACACCCTGCGCGCCCAGGAGCTCGGGACGCGGCGGAACCACGACTTCCCGGCCCACCCGATGGACGAACGCGTGAGCGACGGCCTTGTTCAAGGCAACGCCACCCTGGAGGAACACCTTCTTCCCCACATAGCGCGGCCCCTTCACTTTGGAGAGGTAGTTGTTGGCAATGGCATAGACCAGGCCGGCGGCAATGTCGTCTCGGGAATAACCTTCCTGAAGGGCGACCCGGATGTCCGAGTTGATGAAGGCGGCACAGGTGTCCTTGAACTGGACGGGAGACTCGGCGGCGAGCGCCACGCCGGCGAGGTCGGCCAAGGGAAAGCCCAAGTCTCCCTGCGCGACTTCCTCCAGAAACGAGCCTGTCCCGGCGGAGCAGGCGGCGTTCATCGCATAGTCGATGGGAACACCATGACGAAGGTAGATGTACTTGGAGTCCTGGCCCCCGATCTCGAAGATGGTGTCTACCTCCGGATCGTAGTGGGCGGCCCCGGTGGCATGAGTCGAGATCTCGTTGTAGACGTGCTCGGTGCCGAGATAGGCACCGGCGATCTCACGGGCCGACCCGGTCGTGCCGACGAGTCCGACGGTTCGGTTTCCGACTTGGTCGATGAGGGCTCGCAAGCAGTCGCGGGTCGCACCCACCGGGTCGCCCCGCGTGCGGCCATAGTGAGATGCCACGACGTTCCGGGTAGCGGGGTCGAGCAAAACGGCCTTGGTGGTCGTCGATCCCGAGTCGACGCCGAGTACCAGGACCCCCTCGGCACCCTTCACCTCGGGTGGCGTGGCAATCACCCGCACGCGCTCCCGGTAGTGAGCGAGCGGCGGGAGCCTTCCCAGAGTCGGTTTGACCGATGTATGGGGTGACGTGAATCGAGGCTCGTCCCGAGTGAGCAGGGCCGTGCCGAAGGCCTCGAAGTAAGGGCTCTCCGGCAGTACCACGACTTCCGTTCTGGGCAGCTTCCGCCGAAGGGCTGCCACCATCGCGTGGTTACGGGTCAGACCCCCGATGAGCAGCACGTGCCCCAAGGGTCGCTGTGCTTTCTCGAGCAAGGCCACGATCTTGTCGGCCATGCTGTCGTGCAGTGTATGGAGGATGTCCTCGACGCTTGCCTCCTGGCGGTTAAGCTTGTGCGTGATGTCGGACTTGCAGTGTACCGAGCATCGGGAGGCGAGCGGCACGACCCTACCGTCAAAGGATCTTCGGATCGCCTCATCCATCCCCAATCCCATGCGCCCGATCTGCTGAACGAAGAACTCCCCACTTCCGGCGGCGCACTTGTTGTGGGAGAGAACCGCGAGAGCCCGCCTGTCTTGGAGAACGTAGACGAGGAAAGACTCTCCCCCGAGAGAGGCGACCGCGTCGAAGTCGCCCGGGAGCTCCGCCAAGGCTCGCTGAATGGCGGCGACCTCCGAGATGTGACCCATGTGCCCCGAGACACCAACGTACCTGGGGCCGGAGAATTCCGGGCGCGAGAGCGCCTCTTCCATCACGTCCAGGGCACGACCCTGATGGGGAACGATCACGCTTAATGAAGGGTCCCCCAGGGCCACCACTTTCACCGACAAGGCCCCCACGTTCACTCCGATCCACCGTGGTTCGGCGGCCCGGTCCTGGGGCTTCTGGCTAGTCGATTGAGTGATTTGGCTCTCGGCTTCGCGGAATATCACCTTTTCCTCACTTCCAAGGGAGTGAGAAGCAATAAGTATTCCGCTTCAGTGGCTAGGGAAAGGGGCGTAAATGTCGGTCTATCGCGAGTTTCGCGAGTTTCACCGCTCAACAAGGGCGCTCAGCTTCCGGCGATCTCCGGCTTCGCGGAGCCGCCTCAAGGCGTCCTGCTGGAGCTGCCGCACGCGTTCGCGGGACAAGCAAAGTATCTTGCCGATCTCCGCAAGGCTGTGCTCGCTGTAAAGACCGATGCCGAAACGCATTCGCAGAATCAATCGCTGCCGTTGGGGGAGAACTTCGAGAATAGACCGTACCTTGTCCCGCCTATCCCGATCCAATGCGGAATCCCATGGCGATGGGGACGCGGGATCCGATTGCAGCTCCCAGCGAGCGCTTCCGTCTTCGCCGATCCGAGCGTCGAGAGACTCCATTCGCGGCATGAAACCGAGCGCCGCCTGGACCTTTCCCACCGGACTTCCGACTTCCCTGGCGATCTCCTCGACCAGGGGCTTGCGGCCGAGGCGCATCTCGAGCCGGGGACGGGCGTTGATGGCCAGTCGCGCCAGCGTCAGCTTCTCGAGCGGCACCTTGACGGGGCGCGACTTCTGGGACAAGGCCCTGGTGATGGCCTGGCGTATCCACCAGGTGGCGTAAGTGGAGAATCTCAAATTCCTACGCGGATCGAACCGTTCCACCGCCTCCATCAACCCGAGGTTCCCCTCTTGCACGAGGTCACACAGTTCCATTCCCATGTTGCGATAACGCCTGGCAACGAAGACTACCAATCGCAGATTGCCCTCGATTAACGTGCGCCGATTCGCATCGAGCTCGCGCGCCGCCTCGAGCATGTCTTCACGGGACCCGAATCTCAGCGCCCGCCGCCTGGCGCGCATCGCCTTCGCCGCCGCCGACTCTTGCCGCGCGTTAAGTAGCGGATAGCGGCGCGCCTCCTTCAGGTAAAACGCAAGAGCATCCTCTGAACGCTCACTCGCCGTATCCACCGAGGGAGGCATTTCTCTCACCAGCGGAAGCGTAAGACCTTGACGTGAGGTTCGGAACCCGGCAAATCCCTAGTTGCCAAGAAAAAAAACCCGGACTTCGCCCGATTGCACACCGGATCCGCGCAGCTTCCCGGAGAGGAATTGGTACGGAGGCTGCATGTTCGGTGTGCAAGAGGGGACGAGGTGCGATTTCGAGACCGTCTTGAAGCCGCCGAGCTTCTGGCTCAGCGTTTGGCTTCATATCGGGGTCAGAACCCCTTGATCTTGGCGATCCCCCGCGGCGGCGTACCCATGGGACAACACATCGCCAAGGCGCTTCAGGGAGAGCTCGACGTGGTGCTCGTCCACAAACTGCGGGCTCCTCAGCAGCCCGAGTTCGCGATCGGTGCGGTGAGCGAAGCCAAACACGTGTACATCACCGAGGATCTGCAGCATCTGGGCATCAGTCGGGAGTACCTGGAGGGGGAGACGCGAGAGGAACTGGCCCGTTTGAAGCGTCGGCGAGCCCTCTACACGCCGGTGCGCGCTCCGATCAGTCCGGCAGGCAGGATCACCATCGTGGTGGACGACGGTGTGGCGACCGGATGGACGATGCTGGCAGCGTTGCGTTTGATCAAAGATCTGGGCCCGAAAAAACTCATTGCGGCTGTCGCGGTAGCGCCTCCCGATGCCATCGCACGTCTCCAACAGGAGGCTGACGAAGTCGTCTGCTTGCTCTCCCCAAGGGAGTTCCTCGCGGTAGGACAGTTCTTCGAGAAATTCGAGCAAGTCTCGGACGAACAAGCCATCGAGTGCGTGAAATCAAGTTCGGAAGAGAAGAGCTAGAGTGAGCGGCGGAATCGAGCCTGCGAGGTCATTCCAGATCTTCGTGAACGCGAAGCTCGAGCTCGGCCAGCCGGCGAGAGAGTTGGGAGACCGTGGCGGTCAAGTGGTCGGCCTCTTTGGCCAGATGCTCGACCTTCTGCAGCAGAGTCTCTATCTGAACCGCCGAGGTCCTCTCCGGTGATTCGCTCAGCTCGGCCAGGGAGGAGAGGACGAGGAAATCCTGCTCTCTTCCTCTTTCCCGAGCCTCATGAGCCTTTTCTGACAAGAGCTTTCTTCGTTCGTCCCAACGGATCCCACCCATCGCGACCTCCAAGT
>DATDRI010000003.1:0-3224 GCA_035291825.1 Vicinamibacteria bacterium
GCGATCGAAAAATTGACCGCTTCCGCAGCACTGCTTCCGGCACGCGCGGCGCCCCATCTCGCCGATTCCAATGAGCACGCGCCGCTGTGGTTCGACCTGGCGTCGGCCCACATGGCGAACGGCGACAACGAAGAAGCGGCGAAGTGGTTTCTACGTATTCTCGAGAGCACCACCGAGCACATCAATTGGCCCATTCCGTACGTGCGCAGTCTCTACTTCCTTGGAAAGATTCACGAGCAACGGGGCGAGCAGGACAAGGCCCGTGAGTACTACCAGCGCTTCGTGGACTTCTGGGGAGAGGGCGATCTCGATAGGGAGCGGGTCGAGGAAGCCAGAGGCAAGCTAGCGAGCTGAGCCAACCGAGGTTGGATTGACATCGCAGGAGGTCGACGAGAAGTATCCTCAATCCCGGCCCATGGCCATCGACCGCCGCCTCATCATCCGCATCGAAATGACAGGCGTGAAGAGCTGGTCGTCGGCCGGAACCAGCATGCACGTTCGCTACGACCTAGCCTGGCCGAGGGAGCCCCCTGGGGCCCCAACCCTCTCGAAAAAAGGTACCCGCGACCCCGCGTAGGGTGTTCGCTTGAATGCGGCTTGTCGAAAATGCTTACACTACATATCGGATCCGGCCGGGACTGCGCTGAATCGCCGAAAGTCGTTGAATTCTTTACCTCAACTGCCGATCGGGCATCAACGAACGTCACCCAGGGCCAGCCCAAACCGTCGGCAGATTTTACAAAGGAAGACCGCCGAGCTTCTCGCGTAACTCGCACAAGGTCTTGCGTTCCGAGGAGTAAGGCGAAATGGCACGATGTGTGCTGTGAGCTTCACCATGTTGAGTAAACCTTGTACTCTGCGTGCCGCCGCCATCCTGACAGTCCTGTATGGCAACGTTCCGTGCGCGATGGCGATCAGTTTCACTTTCTTCGAGGCACCGTCCGCGAAGGGCTCTCCCAACCCGTTCGATCCGGACAACATCAATACCTACAACGCCTGGCTTGTGGCCGTCGGCGAGACCCCCGACTTCGGAGAGGACTGGGACGGAAACGACTGGCTCGGCAATCCCTGGGTCGACAACCGGCTCTTCGACGTTCTCGACATACCGACCGCAGTCTTCGTCGACGGCATCACGTTCTCGAACGTCGGTGCGGACATCGACCGGCACCACGCCAAGGCCGACGACGCCCCGGGTAGCACCGACGCCATCGACCTCTTCGCCTGGATGGGAGACAACTCCGGCGAGTCCACCATTTACTTTCCGAACTCTGTCGACTACCTCGGTTTCTACACGTTCGACACCGACAATCCCGTGACTTACTTCCTGCAGTTCACGAACGGCCTCATCGAGTCGATCGGTGGCAAGGAAACCGACGAAAATCACTACCGCTTCGTCGGCTTCGTCAACAACCATCCCACCGCGCACATCGCCAGATTCTGGGTCATCGCCGCGCGAGGCTCACGCTACGGCATCGACGAGCTGGAATGGGGAAGAGACGGACACAAGTTGCCGGAACCCGGAACGCTTTGGCTCGTCGGCGCGGGCCTGGGACTACTCGTCTACCGAAAGCGCGGGCAACGGTCCTCCCCATAGTCGCCAGCTCCGACCCCACAACACTTTCTACTACGACGCTAAAGGCGCCCACCTTTGGCTTCCTTCACCGCTCTGGTGAGTGCCGGCAAGTACTCGAAGAGATCTCCCACCACGCCGACGTCGGCGACGCCAAAGATGGGCGCGTCGGCGTCTTTATTGAACGCCACGATGTAACCCGATCCCTTCATTCCCGCCACGTGCTGGATGGCGCCGGAGATACCGGCGGCCAGGTAGAGCTTGGGATGGACGGTCACCCCACTGCTGCCGATCTGATGTTCGTGCGGCAACCAGCCGGCGTCGGTCACCGCACGGGAAGCTCCCACCTGGCCTCCCAAGGCTTGGGCGAGCTCTCTGATGACATCGAGCTTCTCGGGGGCTCCTACCCCGCGGCCTCCGGCCACGATGATCTGAGCCTGGGTCAGATCCACGCCGCCTGATACTCCTTTCTTGATCTCCACGAAGCGAGCCCTCAAGTCTCCTTCTGCAACCGGAGCATCGATCTTCCGCACCGTTCCCTTGATGTGGGTCGAAACGGACTCGGCGACGCCCTTGTCCACCGTGGCCATGAGAGGCGATGCTCTTTCGATCTCTACCTCGTGGACGAACTTGCCGTTGAAGGCCTTGCGCACGAAGCGTGCCTTGCCGCCCTCGAGCCTGATGTTGGAGCAGCCGGTGGCTAGAGGAACATCGAGACCCGCCGCCACCAGAGGAGCGACGTCCCAGCCGTTCGGAGTGTGGCCGATGAGGACGAGCTCCGGGGATTCCTCCCGGATAACCGCCTCCACCACGCGCCGGTACCCATCCCCGGTGTAATGCGCGACCGCCGCTCCCTCCGCGTAGATCACTTCCGCGGCACCGCGCTCGACCAGGGTTTTGGCGAGCTCGTCGGCGCCTTGACCGAGAAGAAGCGCTTTGATGTCGGTGTCCGCTTTCCAGCCGGCCTGGCCAGCCAGCCGATGCGCCAGCCCCAGGAGCTCGAAGGAAATCTCTTTGACCGCGCCGTCCTCGTGCTCCGCCAGTATCATTATTCTGCAGGCCATCGCTAGATCACTCCCGTTCTCTCGCGGATGCGTTTCAAGAGCTCCTTGGCAACCTCATCCGGGCTTCCTTCCAGCATCTCCGCACCCTTGCCCTTGGGAGGCGGGGCGAATCTCACGGTTTTCATACGGGCGGCGCTTCCTCCCACTGTGCCGGCGTCCAGACCGAGGTCGCCGAGCGCGACGGTGCGGATTTCTTTCTTCTTGGCGGCCATGATTCCCTTCAGGCTGGCGTAGCGTGGCGTGTTGATGCCGGTCTGCACGGTGACCACCGCTGGCAGCTTCAGGTCGACGACTTGGAGCCGATTGTTCTCGAGCTCTCTCTCCACCCGCACGGTGTCGTCCCCTTGAAGAGAGAGGCGCAGGGTGGCGGTGGCGCACGGCCAGTCGAGGAGGCGAGCCACCAAGGCACCCACCTGGGTATGGTTGTCGTCGTCGGCCTGAAGCCCGGCCAGAACCAGCGAAAACCCTTCGTTCTGGATCGCCGTCTTGATGACTTTGGCGAGCGAGAGAGGATCGCATCCCGCCAGCGCCTCGTCCTTCACGTGAATGGCGCGATCGGCGCCGGTCGCCAGACAGGTCCGCAGCGCGGA
>DATDRI010000004.1:0-5357 GCA_035291825.1 Vicinamibacteria bacterium
GAGAACGTTGGACAGTGGAAACGACCCTGGTACTACGCACGGTCGGGCGAGACCATGCACGATGCGGTAAACCGCGAGTGCCTCGCGGCCCGAAACGGTGTCTGCCTCGTCGATCAATCCACACTGGGAAAAATCGACATACAGGGGCCGGACGCCGCCGAGTTTCTCAACCGCGTATATACCAACAACTGGGGCAACCTCCAGGTGGGTCGCTGCCGATACGGCCTTATGCTGGGCGAAGACGGCATGGTGATGGACGACGGGGTGACTGCCCGGCTCGGCAAGAACCACTACTTGATGCACACCACCAGCGGTGGGGCGGCACACGTCATGACCTGGCTCGAGCGCTGGCTCCAGACGGAATGGCCGGAGCTGAGAGTCTACCTCACGTCGGTCACCGACCATTGGGCAAACATCGGCGTGGTCGGACCCGACAGCCGGAAGGTGATCAGCAAGATCTGTGATGATATCGCCTTCTCACACGAGGCGTTCCCTTTCATGTCCGTGCGCGAAGGCAGCGTGGCCGGCGTAAAGGCGCGAGTCTTTCGTATCAGCTTCAGCGGAGAGCTGACCTATGAGGTCAATGTTCCCGCGAGCTACGGCCGGAGCGTGTGGGAAGCTCTGTTCGAGGCTGGCAGGGAATACAGTATCAGCACCTATGGAACCGAGGCCTTACATATCCTGCGTGCCGAGAAGGGCTACATCATCGTCGGGCAGGAAACCGACGGTTCCACCACCCCTGGCGATCTCGGCATGGATTGGATCCTCGGCAAGCAAAAAGACTTCCTCGGAAAACGCTCACTGTCTCGACCCGACTGCGTTCGCCAGGACCGCAAACAACTGGTTGGGTTATTGACGGAAACGCCAACCGACGTGTTGCCGGAGGGTGGGCAGATCGTCGAGTCGCCATCGACTTCGGTTCCGGTGCCCATGATAGGGCACGTGACGTCCAGCTATTACAGCGCCTGCCTTCGCCGCTCCATTGCCCTGGCCCTGGTCAAGTCCGGGCGGTCCCGTATGGGACAAAAAGTCTATGTACCGTTGTTGGACGGTCGAATGGTTTCGGCGGCGGTTGCCAGTCCGGTTTTTTACGACCCGGAGGGAGCGAGACAGAATGTCTGAAAGCCCTCGTCGAGAATCCCCGCTGGCGGAGTTCTACGCCACTGAGCTGGGCGGGAGGGAGCCCGGTGAGGCGGGCTGCGAGCTGCAGGAACGCCCGTTCCTCGGTCATCTCAACTTGCGCGGTGACCCAGCCGACGCCGCGTTTCTCGAAGCGGTGAAGGGAGTGGTGGGATTCGGTTTGCCCCTGCAACCGAACACGATTGCGGGCAACCCCGAGCTAATCGCGCTCTGGCTTGGGCCCAATGAATGGCTGCTCTTGACTCCTCGGGACCAGCAAGCCCGAATCGGCGATGCGCTCCGGACCGCCCTGGGCGACATGTTCGCCGCCGTCACCGACGTGAGCGACGGCCAGACGATGATCACCGTTCGGGGAGCTCATGCCCGTGACGTGTTGGGCAAAGGGTGCTCTCTGGATCTTCACCCCCGGGTCTTCGGTGCGGGACGGTGCGCTCAGACTCTTCTCGCGAGAGCCGGGGTCGTCATCCGCCAGCGGGATGATTCGCCATCGTTCGATGTCATCGTCCGTCGCAGCTTTGCCGATTACCTCGCAAGGTGGCTGAAAGATGCCGCACGAGAATACGGCGTCAGGGTGATCCCTCCGCCCGCGGACTAATATTGCATCCGTTGGCTTATCGCTGCAAAAACGAGTCTTCATGACGCAACTCGTCTGGATGGGGCTCAGCCTGGTCTTGTCCGCCGTCGCGCCGGCTGAAGACCAGCGGTTGGCCAGGTTGTCACCGGAACATCGCCATTGGCTCGAGGAGGAGGTCGTGTATTTCACCCTCGAGCGGGAGAGAGAAGTTTTTCTTTCGCTCGAGACGTTGGAGGAACGCGAGCGGTTCATCGAAGCGTTCTGGAGAAAGCGTGACCCCAACCCGGCTACGCCTCAAAACGAGTTCAAGGAAGAGCTCTATCGCCGGATCGAGTATGTCAACACCGCCTTCGCCCGGGAAGCGCCTCAACCGGGGTGGACGACCGATCGAGGGCAGATGTACATCACCCTCGGGAAGCCTCGCTCGGTGGAGCGCTTCGAGGGTTACAGCGACATCGTCTCTTCCGAGCTGTGGTCTTACGATGGCGACGTCACCAAAGGACTACCGTCCTTCTTCTATTTGCTCTTCTTTCGACGGAACAACATAGGCGAATACCGACTCTATCATCCCGCGGTGGACGGTCCTGCGGCGCTCCGGGCAGCGATGGGTGGACCCTCCTCCGGCAACCTCGTCGAGACGCTGGCTGTGCTCAACCGTGTCTCTCCGGCGCTAGCCCGGGCCTCGTTGTCCCTGGACCCCGCCGATCCCGCCGATTTTGTCCACGGTCAACCTTCTCTCGGAACCGACTTCCTGATGACGAAGATCTACGAGTCCACTCGACGTTCCATTCGTACCGACTATCTGGATGCCTGGCAGCGCTACGGCAAGAAGGTGGCGGTGGAATACTCATTCAACTACGTCCCGAGCCGAAGTGTTTTTGCGGTGCTCGCCGGGCCGGAGAACAAACCTTTCGTTCATTACAGCATCGAGATCGATCCCGGGAACTTCACCCTGGAGACCGACGATGACGGCTCCAAGTTCTACACCACGCTCGACGTCAGCCTGGAAGTGGCGGATCGAGCGGGTGTTCTGGTGATGGGGAGTGAGAACGAGGCCTATCTGGAGCTCACCCCGAGCCAGTTGCAGCAGGTGTTGGTTTCCTCGTTTGCCTACCAAGCCAACTTCCCATTGGTGCCAGGCGACTACCAGGTCAACGTCATTCTCAGGAACCGGGTGAGCAGGCAATACGCCGTCGCCGAGCAGGATCTCCGCGTAGATCCGATCCCCTCGGATAGGCCTGCGCTCAGCGACATCGTCGTCGGGTTCCGAGCCGAGCTCACGAGCGAGACGGTGAATGTGGGGGAGCTGCGGACGTTCCAGATTGGAAATCTCCTGATGCATCCTTCGGGAGACGCGGTGTTCGCGATCGGCGATACCGTCCACGTGTTTTTTCAGGTTCTGGGGGCCGATCCGGACTGCCAACTTCATTTTGCATTGCTGAACGGCGAGGAAATCGCGCAGCAACGCTCGACCCGGGTGAGCGACTACGATGGCGGACCGATCATGGAGCAGTTTCGATTGACAAAAATGGCCGGGGGCAACTACGTCCTTCGAGTGCAGCTCGCGGATCCTTCCGGCAACGTCGTGGCGGAGAAACTGGCCAGGCTTGCGGTTTCACCCCGGTCGTCCGTCGTTCGTCCGTGGACGTATCGCCGGAGCTTCAACACTCGCGAGCCGGGCCGGATAGCCCTGGCACGGGGCGAACAGTTTCTTGCCCTGAAACGTTACCAGGATGCGCGGCTCGAGCTGGAGATTGCTGCTGCCTCTCGCGAAGTCGAGCTGACGTCGGCAAGGTGGCGGTTGGCTGGGCTTCTCATCCAGGCGGGGGAAACGGACCGGGCGCTCGAGCTGCTCAGGCCACTCGAGAAGGATTATCCCAATCAGTACGAGGTGCAGGCCGGACTGGGTATTGCTCTCTATCTCGAGAACGACCTTTCTCAGGCGGTTTTTTATCTCGAGCGAGCGGTGGGGATTCGTCCTCCCGACCCGTCCGTGCTGAACGCCCTGGGGGACAGTTACCAGCGACTCGGGAACTTCCTCAAAGCCAAGGAATTCTTCCAGCGGTCGCTGGAACTAAGTCCCAATCAGGGGGCTATCCGAGAGCGTCTGGCTGCGTTGGAGAAGAGCCAGTAGGGCTCGTCTCGCGGTTCAGGAAATGGCTTTAGTACGGAGAACCCCTCAACAAGAAACCGTATTTGAGTTGATCCTCCGGGTCCACCACGAATTGCTGGATTCCCGTGATGAATGCGCTTCCAGTAATCACCGGACGCGCGGCTGCGAAATCACCCACTCTGACTTCTTTGTCTAGTTTTCCTTTGAAGCGAGTTCCAACGATGCTCTCGTTGGTGAATTCCTCGTTCAGTGAAAGGTTCCCTTTCCCGTAAAGCATCGCCATGGCGGCACAAGTTCCGGTGCCGCATGGGGAGCGATCGACCTGGCCCTCTCCGAAGATCACCACGTTCCTTGAAAACGCTTTGAGTGGGTCGGGTTTGTCATAGATCTCGGTCAGCTCGACGCTGTTTATATGTTTTTCTGTAGGATGCCGCACTTCGACCTTTTCGTTGACGGCTTCTCTCACCATCATTCCCAATCGAATCAGTTGGGAAAGGTTGTCCGGTTGGAGCGACACCCGAAGGGCCTTTGCCGGCACCATGGCAAAGAAGTTTCCCCCGAACGAAACATCAATTGTGACCTTGCCGATGTCGGCAACTTCAAGTTCCACGTCGCTTGCAAAAAGAAAAGAGGCGACGTTGGAGACGGAAACCTCAACCACGCGGCCTCCCTCCATCCTGGGATGGCCCTCCACCAATCCGGCCGGGGTATCGAAGGCCACGACGGTATCGGGACCCGCATGCGGCATCATCCCCATTTCCACGAGTGCCGTGCTTACGCCGATGGTCGCGTGACCACACATGTCGAGATAACCGCCGTTATCCATGAACAGAAGACCGTACTGACCTCGATCGGTCGTTGGCGGCGTGAGAATAGCCCCAAACATGTCCGAGTGCCCTCTAGGCTCTCGCATCAAAAGCGTCCGAAAATGGTCGAGGTGCTCCATCATGTAGCGTTTCTTCTCGGCCATGGTATTGCCCTGGATGGGCGGTAGACCGCTCAGAACGATTCGCGTGGGCTCTCCCGCGGTGTGGGTGTCGATCGCCGAGATGATGGAGGCGAATCTTGCCATTGCTTTCAGCGCCTTTCTACGGAATCAGTTCAGATGGCCATATCCTCAATCCAAGGCGTTAGTATAAACCCGGCCCTGGCCCATGAAGAACTGGGCTCTCCCGCATTTTGATCTGAAGAACGGTAATCCCTCGGCAAGCGGGAACGTGTCAACGACGTCTAGACAGTGAGCTGCGCGAGGCTTCACAAAACTTTACCTTCCCGAAACGTAACTGAGTTTCGCCTTTTCTGGCCTGGAGGCGCCTGATCGCCGCCCTGACGCGCTCCAGGTCTTCCTCGGAGAAGCGAAATGCTCGGTCGCTCTTCCCCACGAGCGCACGATGGGAGAAGCTCGGCTTCATCAGACCGTTCTCGCGGTGACCGTTCAGCCGAAGGAACAGATGGCCGAGCTCGTGGGCGAGGACGCGCCCGAGAGCGATCCCCAGGGCGTCCTCTTCGACTCGCGGAGATTCCTTCCGA
>DATDRI010000005.1:0-11932 GCA_035291825.1 Vicinamibacteria bacterium
GGGAAGGGCCCCCGCCACATCCTGCTTCTTGTTCAGCAGAAGCTTGCCTCGCTCGTAGTGCGCCGCCGCGAAGTTGGAATCGATGGCGAGAGCGGCATCCAAGGCAGAAACCGCAGCTTCCACGTCTCCCGTCGTTCCCAGGGCGCGTCCGAGATGATAATGAAGCTCCGCGGACTCGGGGTACTGCTGGAGGGAGCTCTTCAAGAAGTCGATGGCTGCCGCCGCGTCGCCCTGGTTCGCCATGACCCTGGCCAGAGAGACGACGGCTTCCGTCGAGCTGGGGTTTAGCTGGGCGGCGGTCCGATAGTAGCCGATAGCCAAGTGGGGATTGCCTTGCGCCTCGTGCATCTGACCGAAGGCGAGCTGCGCCTCGAAATCGTTGGGATTCACCGTCACCGCCATGGACAGATCGGAAAAGGCCGCGGCAACGTCTCCCTTGGCGCTGTGGGCGATGCCTCGGATGGAATAAGCCTGGGTGAGCTGGTTGTCGAGCTCGATGGCCTTGGTGGCGGCGGCGATCGCTCCGTCGTAGTCTTTGTTCGCCAGCATGATGTCTGCCATACCCGCGTGCGCTTCCGCAATCGAGGCGTCCAGCTCGAGGGCCTTGGCGAACGAGCCTTTGGCCTCCTCTTGGTTTCCTAAACCGAACTGCGCCAGGCCCAAGGAGGCGTGCGCCATGGCACTCTGGGGAGCGAGCTCGACGGCCTTCTGCGCCGCTCCTACTGCTTCATCCAGCTTGCCGATCTTGGCCAGGCTCATGGCCAGATAGATATGAGCGTCGGTGTTGGAAGGATCGAGCTCTATGAGCTTGGGCGAGGCTTCGGCAGCCGCTTGGTACCTGCCTAACTTGAATAATGCATCCGTCAAGCCGGTGTAGGCCTCCAGGCGCTCGGCACTCTTACCGTTTTCCGCCGCCATCCGGTAAGCACCGACCGCGTTCTCCCACTCTTCGTTACCCGCGTAGATCCTGGCCAGCTTGAGATGCGCCTCCGCGTTGTCGGGGTATTCGACCGTGATGTTGTAATAAAGCTTGGCCGCCTCCGCGAGTTTGCCTTCCTTGACCAGTTGATCTGCCTGGCGCATGCTCTCCGCCGCGCCTTCCCTCGTCATTTGTGCATCTCTTTCTTGCGTCTGAGACTGACCCAAGGGTTGAGAGAGAATGAAGAGCGCCAGCGTAGTCGCGAACGTGCTCGCTATAGATCTCGGACGAAATCTCATGACTCCCTCCTTTGGGGATGACCGCTGTGCCCCCTTAGGCGTGTTTTTTGTGAGTCCTCTGGGTGCGGATTCTAATCTACGGCCGATCGGTGTTCAAATGCTCTGGCGAGCGGCCTTCTCGAGGATGATGTCACAGGTTCTCGATACGCCCTGGCGGCCGGCAAGCCGTTCCGCTGCCAGTCTGCAGGACGCTTGGACCGATTGAGAGCTCATGAGCTCGTCGAGTGCAGCGGCGACGGCGTGGGCACGATAACGCTTGGGTGTCAGCGAGCGAGCCACTCCCAGCGTCTCGAGCCGCCAAGCGTTGTCGAACTGATCGAAGGCCATGGGCCGGAGGAGCTGCGCCACCCCCGCCGCCAGCGCCTGACTCGACGTGCCAATGCCGCCGTGGTGCACGACGGCCCCGACCCGCGGCAAGAGCTGCGAAAAGGGCACGTGGTCGAATCGCCGAACGGTGGGCGGAAGCTGGTCCGGAACCTGCTCCGCGAACGGCGTCAGCAGCATTCCTCTCTTGTTCGCAAGAACGCAGGCTTCCGCGGACTCGCTGAAGAAGCGCGTTTCGGTGGTGGTCGCCGTGCCGGTGGTGAAGACGACGGGTGGGGCGCCCGATTCGAGGAAATCCTGGACGTCGGCGGCGAGTCCGTTCGTCCCGGCTTGGTCATAGAGCGGAAAATCCGTCAAATGAACGCCGGCGGGCCAGTCGGGTTGGGGGGAGGCGAACCACGCCGGGAACAAGCCGAGCGTCAGATCGGCCTGGTGAATCCAGTCATGAAACATGCGTTTCACCGGACGGAGGCCGAGCTCGGTTCGATAACGGTTGAACTCCCGGCAGAAGACCGGATCGACGATCAAGGCGTCCACCACGCGCCACGCCATTCTCTTGAGCGCGGGAGGAAACCGCTCGAAGATGCCGGACTCGGTCATCCGTGGCGAGACATAGGCCGATCGGAAGATGGAGGGTGCCAGATGAGCGGTCACGGTGGGAACGCCCCGCCTCTCCTGAACCAAACGGGTGGCGAAAGCGAGCGTCGAGCCAATGAGAATTGTCTGGCCCGGCTGTACGCGCTCCTCCAGCAAACGGTGGGCTTCCGGCAGGTACTCCATGGTCGCGCCGGCAACGAGCTTGAAACCTTTCCCGGGACGCACCAGATCTGGATTTCGGATGACAACCTCGTATGCCTCCACCGGCCCCACCGGCACGAATGTCAGTCCCGCCTGGCGCGCCGCGGACGCGAAATAGGCACTGGCGAAGAAGAGGACATCGTGACCTCTTCGTTTCATTTCGCGACCGATGGCGAGGAAGGGATTGATGTCCCCATAACTGCCGCTGGCCATCACCAATACGCGCATGGAAGTGCTTCGATCGCTCGGTACCAACAGATGGGGTCCAATGCGCGCTGCTCTCACGCGCGGGCAGCCGTGAGCCGATGCGCAGTCGCCGCCGGCCGCAGCGACGCTGGTCGAGCGGAGGCAAACCTGAGCTCGATTACTCCTTTTTCTCGGTGAAGTTGACCATCGCCTTCACCTCTCCGGCCTCCAGGGAGCCAGTGACAGAGACGGTCCGGACGCTCTCCGGCGAGTTGGCGATGAGAACGATGCCCGAGGGAGTGGTCGTTCTCTGAACCACCGCCAGTCCTGCCTTCTCCAGCTCCGTGGCGTAGTAATCGAAAACCGTCTCCAGGTCGTCTGCCGTCTGAACAACGTAGGCACCCATGTCGGCCTCCGGACTCTCGGTGAAGAAAGTGCCCTGGGGAGAAGTGCCCGGATAGACCGGCAACCAATCCGGAAATCTCTCCAGGCTGACGCCACCCCCCAGCATCGCCGTTCCTTCGTCGGTGGTAACGGTCAAACGACCCTCTTGTCCCTCCTGGGCATCGACGTCGTAGGTCACCGAGCCTTCATCGGAACTGAAACTGAACTTACCCTCCTCGATGTCCTGATAGCCGAAAGTGAACTCCTCGCCCGTCTCGCTGTTGCGAAAGGTCACGGTTCGGTTCTCTTGGTCGGTTTCCACCAGCTCGATATCGGGGTTGGTGGCATCGATCAATTTCGCGGTGGCGAGTACCGGATCCTCCTCCATTTCCTGGACGACGTCTCTCGCCTTGTTGAATATGAAGAGTCCTCCCAGAAACGTCGCAATCCCCACCAGAACCAAGACCCCCGCACACCCGATGGCAATCCAGGCCCAGGGGCTCAAGCCCTTCTTACCCGGCACTCCCCTTTGTTCATTCGTCACGGCCACGCCCTCCTGTTCGAGACGGGATGCAGAGGGGCATCATAGCAGATAATCAGCAGTGCGAATCGGACCTCCTCCTGATAACATTCACTCGTCGCATGCCAGAAGGACGCATTGTTCGATCCCCTTCTGCGGCCCGTCGCCTCGCGGAAGCGGAGGCGTGGCTCGATCAACATGCCCGGGGGGGAGAGGTACTTGTTGTCTGTTCCCACCTGGAAGCCGGTAATCATCTGGCCCGAACCTTGGCGGCGCGTCGGGGCGCCCTTTTCGGGATACGTCGTCTCACGCTGAACGCGCTCGCCTACCAGCTCGCCCTTCCGGAGCTGGTGCAAGCCGGGCTGGCAACCCATAGTCCGCTCGGGCAGCAGGCCCTGGCCGCCCGCGTCGCTCACGAGGCGAAAACGGAAGGGGCTCTGGGTGCTTTCTCCGCGGTCGTTCACGGACCGGGCTTCGCTCGCGCCTTAGCTTCGACGTTGGATGAGCTCCGTCTTCACGAGATCGAGATCGACCAGCTGACCGCCATCGGGGGGACGGGCCCGACCCTCTCCGAATTACTGCGGCGCTACCAGGAAACGTCTTCATCGGCGGGTGTCGCGGATCGCACGGAAGTGCTGCGGGCCGCCACCCGCGCCGCGGAGTCCACGGATCGCCCTCCGCTGGCTCCTTCTACACTACTGCTCGACGTCCCCATCAGAACGCCGGTCGAGAAGCGATTCATCGCGTCCTTGGTCCGGAGTGCCGCTAACGTTCTGGCTACCGTACCCGAAGGTGACGAGACCACGCTTCGTGCGCTCCAGGAAGCCCTCGATGTCGCTTCCCAGATCGTCTTGACCGGGGAGGATGCCTCTGCGGCGGTGAGCCAGCTGCAGCGTTACGTTTTCAGCGGTTCCGCCCCTTCCCGCCCCGCCGCAACGCAGGACGTGATCGTACTCTCTGCGCCCGGCGAGGCCCAGGAGGCGGTAGAGCTGGCGCGATGCATCCAATCGGAAGCGGCGAGCGGCGTTCGTTTCGACTCGATGTCCATTCTGCTCCGCTCTCCCGAGGCCTACACGCCCCTTATTGAAGATGCCTTGGCCCGTGCCGGCGTTCCTGCCTACTTCGAGACCGGAACGCTCCGGCCCGCTCCGGGAGGACGCGCCTTCCTCGCTCTTCTCGACTGTGCCGCCGAGGAGCTGAGCGCCAGTCGTTTCGCGGAGTACCTTTCGCTGGGACAGGCGCCAAGCCTGGACGAGAAGGGAGCTCCCTTACCACCCGTGGAAGAGCCTTGGTTCCCTCCCCGGCACGAGCTCGCCCCGCCACCATCCGGTGAGTACAGCAAGCCGGTGCAGCTCGATCTGTTCGCCCCGCCGCCGAAAGTTCCCGCACCGGAGAAGCAACCCTCGATCGAAGGCACACTCCGCGCCCCCTGGCGCTGGGAAAGATTGCTGGTGGACGCGGCCGTGATCGGAGGGCGTGACCGCTGGGAAAGGCGACTCACCGGTCTGGCTCGAGAGCTCCAAGAACGGCTCCTCGAACTGGACGATCCCGAGGGCAGCGAGGCGGCGGCGCTCGGACGTCGGCTCGAGGACTTGGAACATCTGAGAGCTTTTGCGCTTCCCGTCATAGAAATGCTGGCCGGCCTCCCGTCCAAGGCCAGGTGGGGAGGGTGGCTGGACGTTCTCGAACGGTTAGCGGCGCGCGTTCTCAGCTCACCGGAAGGCGTGCTGAGCCTTTTGAAAGAGCTGCGGCCGATGGCCTCGGTGGGGCCTGTCGATCTCTTCGAAGTGCGCGAGGTCCTGAACGATCGGCTAACCTTCCTTTCTCAAGATCCTCCCCAGTATCGATACGGACGCGTATGGATCGCCCCCATCCACGCGGTCCGTGGCCTGAGCTTCGATGTGGTGTTGGTACCCGGCCTGGCCGAGCGCATGTTTCCGAGGAAGATCATCGAAGATCCGCTCCTATTGGATGGAGACCGACGGAAGCTCGGTGCGAGCCTTCCCCTCCAAGAGGACCGGATCGCCGAGGAGCGGCTGGCGCTCCGCCTGGCGGCCGGGGCGGCTCGCCGCAAAATCGTCTTCAGCTATCCATCCATCGACCTGCAGAAGGGTCGCTCCAAGGTTCCGTCCTTTTATCTGCTCGAGGTCATGCGGGCCAGTGAGGGCAGGCTTCCGGACTTCGAATCGCTCGAGCGCGATGCGGCCGATTCCTCCGGGGCACGACTGGGATGGCCCGCCCCCCGGGACCCTTCTGCCGCCATCGACGAGACGGAGCACGATTTGGCTTTCCTGTCCGATGCCTTGCGCCAAGACACACCGGAAGAGCAGGCGAAGGGGACGGGCAGGTACCTCATGAACGTGAACGCCGCGCTGGCGCGATCGCTGCGCGCCCGGTACCAGCGAGGTCTGAACCGTTTCACTTCAGTGGACGGATACCTCGACCCCTCGTCGGACGCCAAGAGAGTCCTTCTCGAACAACGATTCGGCTCGCGAGCCTTTTCGGTGACCGCCCTGGAACGCTTCGCAGCCTGTCCCTATCGCTTCTTCTTGCACGCCATTCTCAGACTGCGGCCTCGGGAGACGGTGGAACAAATCACCCATTTGGATCCCCTGACCTATGGACGCATCCTACACGTCGCCCAGTATCAGATTCTCAAGAAGCTCCAAGAAGAGAGACTCTTGCCCGTCCGCTCCCACAATCTGGCGGCGGCGCTCGAGCTCAGCGAGCACGTGTTCGGCCAAGTGGCCGAGCAGTTCGGGGAAGACCTTGCTCCGGCCATCGAGCGTATCTGGCGGGACGAGCTGGCCCGGGTCCGCACCGACCTGCGAGGATGGCTCCGTCAGGAGTCGGAAGCACCCGGAGGGTGGGTCCCGCATCGCTATGAGTTCACCTTCGGCATGAAACCTCAGGGGCCCGCCGATCCCACCAGCGTTCTCGACGAAGCCGTGCTGAGGAGCGGCCTGCGACTGCGGGGCGCGATTGACTTGGTGGAAAAAAGAGACGACGGCAAGGTCCGGATCACCGACTACAAGAGTGGCCGGGTGCGGGTACCGGAAGGTGCGGTCCTTTTGGGCGGGGAAAGCCTCCAGCCTATTCTCTATTCGCTCGCCTACCAAGCTCTGACCGGCGACGAGGTGGTCGCCGCGCGTCTTTATTACTGCACCGAGCGCTCCGGATATACGGAAAGGCAGGTAGAGCCCAATGAAGAGGCCCTGGAGGTCGTTTCCGAGTTTCAGCGTCGGGTAGACAAGGCCATCGAAGAGGGCTTCTTTCCCGCTTCACCGCGGCAGGGATGTGCCTACTGCGACTACCTCCCGGTGTGCGGTCCGTCTGCCGAAGTCAATGCCAAACGCAAGGAGACCGATCCGCGGTTGTCTTCGCTCAACTGGCTGAGGAATTTGAGGTGAGAAAGCCATGAAGGCCTGGGTGAAGAAACAACAAGTGGACCCATCGTCCTAGACGTCCTGATTAGGAGAAATGACAAACAACCTGGCCGATCAACCGGCGCGCGACCTCATCCGCACCCACCTCGAGGAGACCCTGGTGGTGGAGGCCGCGGCGGGAACGGGAAAGACCACCGAGCTGGTGAAACGCATCATCGCGGTGATCCAGAGCGGCCGCGGGAGTCTTTCCAACTTGGTAGCGGTTACTTTCACCGAGAAGGCAGCGGGAGAGCTCAAGCTGCGGCTCAGGAGCGAGCTGGAGAACGCCCGGCGGGAGGCGGCGGGCGATCGAGCCGTGCTCGAGCACCTCGAAGAAGGCTTGGCCCAGCTCGAAGAAGCTCACATCGGAACCATTCACGGTTTCTGTGCCGACTTGCTGAAGGAAAGACCGCTGCAAGCGAGCGTCGATCCCTTTTTCGAAGTCGCCACGGAAGACGAGGCACAACGGCTCTACCAGCGGGTCTTCCTTCCCTGGCTGCAGGAAAAGCTGGACGATCCCCCTCCCGGCATCCGAAGACTGTTACGGCAACCGGTGGAGAACGACCTGGGGCCGGTGGAGCGGCTCCAGCAGGCGGGATGGGCCCTCATCGAGCGTCGCGACTTTCCCGCCTCTTGGGAGATTCGGCCCTTCGCCCGCGAGGCGGAGATCGACGAGCTCACCGAAAGATTCCTCCGCATGGCGAAGCTGAGCAGCGAGTGCGCCAACCCCCGCGACACGCTTTATAAGGAGCTCGCCGGTCTGCGCTCCTTCGCGCTCGAGCTCAACCGGCAGGAGGCAGCCAGCGGCAAACGCGACTACGATTTCCTCGAGCATCGCTTGCTGAAGATCGACCTGGGAAAGAACAGGGGGCGAGGCTCCTACGCCGAGGGCGTGTCCCGGCAGAAGCTGCTGGACGAGCGGGAGGCGCTCCAGGAATCCCTGCGCGAGTTCCGCAAGGCGAGCGGAGCCGATCGGGCCGCCCACCTTCGCGATGAACTGACCGAGCTGGTCGAGCGCTACCAGGAGATCAAGACCAAGGCGGGCCGACTGGACTTCCTGGATCTACTGGTCAAGGCCCGTGATCTCCTCCGTGATAACCGTCCGCTTCGCCAAGAGCTGCAGAATCGATTCACCCATATCTTCGTCGACGAGTTTCAGGATACCGACCCCTTGCAAGCCGAGATCCTTCTCTTGCTCGCTTCCGACGACCCCGGCGTGGACGACTGGCGGAAGGTGCGGTCACGACGCGGCAAACTCTTCGTGGTGGCCGATCCCAAGCAATCGATCTATCGGTTTCGCCGTGCCGACGTCTCTCTTTATCAACAGATCAAGCGACGCCTCATCGATTCCGGCGCGCAGCGAGTCTTCCTCAGCGTGAGCTTTCGCAATGTCCCGGAGATTCAGGAGATGATCAACGCGGCGATGTCCGAGGTGATGACCGGCTCCGAGGAGATCCATCAGGCGTCCTACGTTGGGCTCGACCACTACCGGGATCCCATTGCCACGCAGCCGGCGGTGATCGCACTGCCTATTCCCAGGCCCTACAGCGCCTATGGCAACCTGGCCAATTACGCCATCGAGAAGTCGGAACCGGGCGCGGTCGCCGCTTGGATTAAATGGTTGATCGAAGAAAGCGGCTGGAAGGTCACTTCCCGGTACCTGCCCGAGCCTCACGAGATCCGCCCCTCGGACATCTGTCTCCTCTTCCGCCGGTTCGTTTCCGGCCGCCGCCCTATCACCGACCCCTACGTGGAAGGGCTCCAGGCACGGGACATCCCCCATGTCTTGGTGGGAGGTCGTGGCTTTCACCAGCGCGAAGAGATCGAGGCGATGCGGAACGCTTTGACGGCCATAGAGAGACCCGACGACGAGCTGGCCGTCTTCTCCGCCCTGCGCGGACCTCTGTTCAGTTTGTCGGACGACGCTTTGTTCTTGTTCCGTTCGCGCCACGGAACGTTGCATCCCTTCCGTGAGCCGCAGGGAGACCTGCCGGAATCCGAGGCCGAGGTCGTGTCGGCCCTGGAAGTTCTCGCCCGCCTCCACCGGGGCAGAAACCATCGACCGATCGCACTGACCATTCGCCAGTTGTTGGACGAGACGCGGGCCCAGACTGGCTTTGCCCTCTGGCAAGCGGGAGATCAGGTTCTCGCCAACGTGCTCCGCCTCCTCCAGCTGGCGAGGAACTTCGAGACCACGGGAGGCCTGTCGTTTCGAGGTTTCGTCCAGCACCTCGAGGAGCTGGCCGAGCAGGGTGAAGTTACCGAGCAGCCTCTCATCGAGGAAGGTGTTCAAGGCGTTCGTTTGATGACCGTGCATCGCGCCAAGGGCCTGGAGTTTCCGGTAGTGATTCTTTGCGACATCACCTGTTCTCTCAGCGATAGCGCGTCCCGTCACATCGATCCCGACCGCCGTCTCTTCGCGGTGCGTCTGGCGGGGGGCGCTCCCTGGGAGCTCCTCGATCACGAAACGGTCGAAGGCCAGCGGGAGGGTGCGGAAAGCCAGAGACTTCTCTATGTGGCCGCCACCCGGGCTCGGGACCTTCTGGTGGTTCCGGTGGTGGCCGATGAGGCGAGATACCGAAGCTGGGTAGCGGCTCTGACTCCCACCCTCTATCCGCAAGGGAAGACCTACCGTCTTCCGGTGGTGGCTCCCAACACTCCTCGATTCATCGGCGACGATACGGTTTTGGAACGACCGATGGCTGCGTCCGTTCCGCCGGGAGAAGGCATCAAGCCGGGACTTCACAAGCCCCGCAAAGGACGTCACCGTGTCGTCTGGTGGGATCCCCGTCTCCTGGAAGAGCCCTCGCCAGGCAAACCGAGTATTCGGCGCCACTCGATCCTTCAGGCGGGAGAAGGGAGCGGGAAAGATCCCGGGACCGAACGTCACCAGTCCTGGCGACAGCGTCGAGACGCTCTCCTAGAAGAAGGAACCCGCCCATCCCTCGACGTCACGACCGCCACCCGAGCGGCGGAGACGGCCTTGCCGATGGCGGAGCTGGTGGGGGTGACCGTCGAGTTGGTGGAACGCGTTCCCCGGAGACCCACCGGAAAGGCGTTCGGAATCCTGGTGCACGAAGTACTGGCCACCACCGAACTGGACGCGGATGAGGAGCATGTCCGCGCTCGGGCCAAAGCGCTGGGACGAGTTCTTGGCAATAACGAGGAAGAGACTGCCGCCGCCAGCGAAGCCACTCTACGTGCCCTCGCTCATCCGCTTCTTCGCCGAGCGGCCTCTGCCTCTCGGAAAGAAGGGCTCTGCCATCGCGAAAGCCCCATCATGCTCCAAGCGAAAGACGGCTCCCTGGTGGAAGGGGTGATGGACCTTGCCTTCCGTGAGGGCTCTCAGTGGACGGTGGTGGATTTCAAGACCGATATCCGGATCGACATCGGACAGGAGGTCTATCGACGCCAGGTCGCCCTCTACACCCAAGCCCTGGCCCGCGCCAGCGGGATGGAAGCCCGCGGTGTGTTGCTCTACGTTTGATCAAGTCTCCGCCGGGCGCTTCCCTGTCTTGGCTCGAGCCAGGGCCACCATCGCGAAACCTAGCCCGGAGGCGATGAGTCCTATCAGGGCCGGCGTCCATGCGCCGATCCCCTGCCCTCCGGTTCCCAAGTGAACGGCGACCAGGATCGAGACTCCCGCCCCGATCGCCACCAGGGCTTCCGGAGTTCCCGCCCGCCGATAATGAAACCCGGCCACGATCGGCACGAAAAGAGACACGCTCAGAAGGGAGTAAAAGAGGGTCAAGGCCCCAATGACCGTGGGGACGACGATGGCCAGGGCCACGCCCAGAGCTCCCCCGCCGACCGCGGCCAGACGTGCGACCCTCAACACCCGCGCGTCGCTGGCCTGGGGGTTCAGGAAACGCCGATAGAGATCTTGGGACAGCGAGGTGGCCAACATGAAGAGGATGGCATCGCAGGTGCTTACCTCGGCGGAGAAGACCGCCGCCAGCCCTAGTGTTCCCACCGCCAGCGGAAGCTCGTGAACCAGGAGCGCGGGAAGAGCCAGCTCGTGGTTCGCCAGCTCTGGATGATGGACTCGGGCAATCATTCCCAGAAGGGGCGGGATGCAGGCGAAAACGAGGAGGACGAGGGCGTTGGCGGCGACTCCTATCCGGATCGCCTTCTCGTCACGCGCCCCGTAGATCTTCTGCAGAAGGCCCGGCGAGACGATGAAGGCGGGTACCAGCATGGCGGCATAGATCCAGCCGGAGCTTCCCCCTTGCCAGAGATTCAAGTATCCCGGCGCGGCGGCGGCGTCGGTCGCCATGACCGCGCTCCATCCCCCGGCGGCGGAGAGAGACATCGGCAAGGCGATCCCGAAGCCAACCAGGAGCACCACCAGCTGCACCGCATTCACCCAGGCGGAAGTCAGCAATCCTCCCGCCGCAAAGTAGCTGGTCATGACAATGCCGCCGATGAGACAGCCCACGTATCTGGGGACTCCCGCGACAACATTCAAGATGATGGAGACGGCGATCAGCTGTCCGGCGAGAATGGCGAGCGTCCCCAACCAGAGAAGGGTCGCCACCACAGCTCGCACCGAGGGACCGTACCGCAGCTCGAGAAAATCGCCGACCGTTCTCAGGTCGTGGCGCGCCGCGATCTGCCAGATCCTCGGCCCGATCCAGAAGGCGAGCATCAGCGAGCCGATGCCGGCCGAGCCCACCCACCACCAAGCGCTGATGCCATCGCGGTAACCGAGACCCGCCGCACCGACGGTCGAGCCGGCGCCGATGTTGGCCGCCAGCAGCGTCGCGAAGAGCAACACCGGACCCAGCTTCCGATCGGCGACGAAGAACATACCGGTGCTCTTGACGAGTCGACCTATGGCCAACCCGAGAGCGATGAGAAAAACGGAGTAGCCGACGAGGAAGGCCAGCTGGAGGGTCACTTGGGATCGGCAACGATGTCCACTGCCGCCGGGTAGCCCGGGATCCCTTTCGCGGTGAGCGCTGCCCGAACGATGGCGTCGGCAGTCGCCTCGGCGGCGAGCGCACCGACGGTGGTGAGGTTCACCTCTCCTTCCCAGGTTCCGGTGGCCAAGGCAAAGAGCGTGTCACCGTCCCCG
>DATDRI010000006.1:0-3982 GCA_035291825.1 Vicinamibacteria bacterium
GGGGGCTTCGGGAAGCAGGCTTCTCCCCGGCAGTTCGGAAGGTATCGGCAATCCCAGGACATCGAGCACCGTGGGAGCCACGTCGATGGCGCGCACCCGCGACCATTGGGTGCCCGGCCGCACCCTGGGACCCCAGGCCGCGCAGATCGCATGCATATCCCGGCGGGTGGGCATGAAGATATGCTCGCCTGCCGGAGTGGTGCGCGAGACCACCTCGTCCCGGTCGGTACGATCGGAAAAATAGTACCCGCGTGCCAAGTCGAGAAACAGATCCCCGGTGCCGCTACCGCCCGGCTGGAGGAGACCGTGCGTCGACGGCTCGAAAAAAGCCGTTACCACTCTTTGACTGCTCTCCGGATCCCGGATCCGCTCCAGGGCCTCTCGAACCTGCGCGAGCACGGCCTGCTTTTCTTCCAGCGGAACGATGCCCCCCTTACGGTCTAGGGTGTTCACCGCTACCGAGGCGTCACCGAGCGGCAGGAGAAGCGCCTTGGTCCGAGAAAGATCGATGGAGCGATCGGGATGGATCGCCAGAAGGCCGGCCTCGGCGAGGGCCAGGTTGACGTTCAAGACCCGGTCGGTGCCGGCCATCCCATGATCGGAGACCACCATCACGTGCCCTCCATCCCGCGAAGCGTGGTCCATCACCTTCCCCAGCAGATCGTCCTGGAGCTGGTGGGCGGCGACCAAAGTGGGCCAAACCTTCTCCGCCATAGATGCATCGAAGTCGGTCACTCCCGGGTCGATGTACCCCACCAGCGCATGGGAGAGCTCATCGGTAACCGGCGAGTACATGATCAGAAGGCGGTAATCGCCTTGGCTCAGAACACGCTCGACCTGTGCTCCGATCTGCTCGTTGAGATGGGCTTCCGTTTCCAAGAGGCGTTTCTCCGCCAGGCCATCGCCGCCTTCCATGAGCGTCTTTCCGAGCCAGCCCGTCTCGTAAAGCACGTCACCGGCGTTTGCGGCGAATGCCTCGATTCCGGGCTCGCCGATTCCCGGGAAGGCTTGCGAAGAGGCGTAAACCGCCTCGCCGCTCGTCCGATACATTAGGAAGCGGGAGCCGGTCTCATCGAGCTCGAAGAGACGCAACGAGAACCAGAGCTCCTCGCCTTGCAGGATGGTGGCGATAGGAACGGAAAAAGACTCCCCATCGCCCGGCTTGATGCGGGCCACGAACTCCCCGTCCGACTTATCTTTGGCGATCCCTAGCGTGTCACACCCGCTGGCGAGATCGAACGGGTCGTCGAAGAAGAGTCCCCAGAAGACACGCTCACCCACCCGGAAGCTGAGCTCGCGGGCCTCCGATCCCTCGGCCTCGGGAACGACCCATCCGCGCGCCGCGACGGTCGCTGCTCGCTGATGGGTGATAACCTCTGCCGTCACCCGAAGACCGGAATATCCGTAGAGCATCCGAAGATTCACCGCCTCGGCGGGACGCAACCGATCCAGGCTGTTCTGAAAGGGATAAGACTGCGGCACATGAAACGTGTAGGTCATCAAACCGGCGCGCGCCGTCTTGACCCAGATGGGCTCCGCGCGCAGGGGATTGGAGAAGAACCCGGATTCCCATTCTAGTCGAGTGTGGTCGCTTGCCGGCGCGAGGAGGACGGAGTTCCCGGTGATGCCGTTGGTGTGCCCGTAGACTCCGGTCGTAAAGACGGCGTGGGCGACGGCGGTCTTGGTCGGAAAACTGGTAATCATGCCGTCCGACCAAGCCCCCTCCCGGATCATCCTCTGCAGGTTGGGAAGTTTGCCTTCCGCCAGGATTCTCGATGTCACCCACTGGGCAGCGCCGTCCCAGACGAAAAGGATGACGCGCGAGGGAGTGTTGGAGTCGAAAGCGAGAGATGCCGCCAGTAGGAAAACCGCGAAGAGACAGGCTCTTCCTCCCATGCGCACGTCCGGATTCTACACCGGGGTTCCCCGGTTTGACTTGTCGGCGTCTCCTCTGGCGCCGGCCCTAAGCGATCGTTTGGAGCTATAATGGGAGCTCGACGGGAAGCAAGGATCTTGACTCGAGTATCCAAAATCCTAGCCGCGTGCCTCCTCCTGGCGGCGCCTTCCCTCTTGCCGGCACAGGAGCAATAGTCGGTCTACGTCGGCACGCCTGCGGAGGCTTCCCAGGACGCCCGCAAACCCAAGGCGAGAGAGTTGGCTGATTCTGCCGACGACCTTCGGGAGCAAATCAGCAAGCGTCCGTCTCTGGCCTTGGCCACGCATCCGGAAGCGGCAGACATACTCATCACCATACTCGACCGGCACGTGGAGGTAAGGCCGAGCGGTCAGACGAGCTATGGAGGCGGAAACACCCAGAGCCACTACGAAAGCCGGTACATACTCAAGTACCGACTGGAGGCCGGCGACCGGGTAGACGAGTCTGAATACGTACTGGCCGGCGCCTTCGTCACCTGGAAACGAATGGCAGCAGGGATTGCCAAAGACATCGAGCAGTGGGTGGACGACAACTCGGAACGACGAGCTCCTTGACCGGGGAACGGCCGGTAGGAGCGCGAGCGTAGTCAGCGATGCGGGCGACCCGTCGGGAGCTCGGGATCGCCTTTCTCACCATCAGACTGGAAACGGCCGGTGCCGTCCGGCTCATCGAGCTGGGGCTGCGCCCTCTGACGCTGCGCGCGCAAGTCGCTGGTTAGATGCAGGAAGGCGATCGCCAGAACGGCTGGTCCGAAAATAACGAGAAACGCCAGGAAGAATTTCCACTTGTGTCTCTTGCGGGTGGGCTCTTCGTCGACGATAGGGGGCCGGTCGGTCGTCCTCTCTTCGGAAAGCGCCTCGATGGACTCGCCGATATCCTGGGCCGACTGAAAGCGCTCCTCTGGATTCTTCTTCAAACACCTGTCCACGATCTCCGCGAGGCGAGGAGGCACGTTGCGGTTCTTGTTCAATAGCTGGGGTGGATGGTCGTTCAGTATCGAGCTCTCGGTTGCCGCCGGCGAACCACCACCAAAGGCCGCGTCTCCCGATAGCATCTCGTAGAGGACCGCGCCAAAGGAGAAGACGTCCGACCGAGAGTCGGCGGCTTGCCCCCGCACTTGCTCGGGGGCCAGGTAACTCGTCGGCTCGTCGGCTTTCTCTTCTGCTAACCCGAAATCCAGAATCCGGACTTTCCCGCCCTTGGCAATAAACACGTTCTCGGGTCTCAACTTTCGATGGACGAGACCGCGGGCGTGGGAAGTTCCTAGCCCGTCGGCCATCTGACGCGCGTATTCCATCGCCTCGACCGGTGAGAGGCTCCCCTCATCCAGAAGCTGGCGAAGCGTCCTGCCTTCCAACAATTCCATGACCGCGAAGGCGACGCCGCCATCCTCGCCAAAGTCAAGAAGGGAGAGCACGTTGGGATGAGAGAGCGCTACCAGTGCCCTCGCTTCGCGCTCGAAACGCTGGCGGTGTTCCACGGAGCTGGTCGTCGCCGCAGGCAGAATCTTGAGTGCTACCCGACGCCCCCGGGTAATGTCCTCGGCAAGGTAAGCGCGCCCGGTGCCCCCGCTGCCCAGCTTCTCGAGAATCCTGTAATGGCCCAGAGTCTTGCCAACCACCATCGCCTCCCGATACCGGAGCCCGGAACGCGCTCTCTAAGCTATGACCGGCGCAATTATAGGGTTCCCTCTCAGAAAAACCAAGCGAGGTGCTCTTGGGAGGGACGCCGAGTCTGTCGTTCAAGAGTATCAGTTAGACTCCGTCCGGCTGGCGTGCTATAAGGCGAGGCCCTTCGACTGGCAATAAAGGAAACTGGAGCGCACCGCTTGGCGCTTCCCAGACGGATTCTTTCATGCCGACACAGGACCAGAACCTTTACTTTCGCCAACTTCTCGCTGGTCGCGACTTCGCCCAAGCCAATCCAACGGCCGTACAAATGGTCAATTTCTCCTACCTTATTGGAGACCGCGCGGCGGGGAAGGCGGTGGTCGTGGATCCCGCCTGGGACGTGCAGACGCTCGTCGGGATCCTCGAGAAAGATGAC
>DATDRI010000007.1:0-33811 GCA_035291825.1 Vicinamibacteria bacterium
AGATCCGCCTTCGTAAACGGGTCGATCCACGACAAAGGAACATGTCTCCGCGTCCTTTGGTTCCGCGCCGATCTTGATCTCCTCGTCCATTCTGACTCCTCTCTACTCGTAGGCAATTATAGGCAACAGGGACCCGTTTCTCAAGCTCCCCGCCCACATCCTCGCTGGGGAGGCATCAGAAGCCCTGTCTTTCCTCGAGGGGGCCCAACTGGCTCCGGGTGGGCTCGGCTCAACAGAACCATGCCTCGGTCAGTCGAGGCGCTCGGGCACGCTGGGCGGGGGAGGGAAGGCGCGGTCGGGGCGCCTCACCGCCCGTCGACCAGGCCAGGTCGCAAATCCGGGTGAAGGTTACCAAGGGGTCCTCGTTGCTGCTGGTCGCGCCTTCCACCAGCTGGCTCATTTCGGTATGGAGAGCGTCCATGGTCGGGTCGGGGTGCCGCCACGGGTAGGTGAAAGCCTCTGGCGCAAGGGGCTCGAGAAAGGGCTGGATAGAAGCTCGCTCGAGGAGCGTCGAGCCTGGCGGCACCAGCAGGCGCACGGTGAACTGCACCGGATCGACGTGGTCGACGAGGTCTTCCTCCTCGACCCACTCCAGAACGTCGAGGTAGTCACGAAGCGTCGTCCAGGGGGTGAAGGAGACCCAGGTCGGGCGGAGCGCGATCCCGGCACCGCGAACGAGCCCGAGGGCTTCGATCGCGTCCTCACGCGTATGCCCCTTGTCCAGCTCATGGAGGACCAGGTTACTGAGGGACTCGAGCGCCGAGACGATGAAGAGGCACCCCAGTCTTTCTAGCTCGGACAAGAGGCTCTGGTGTTGGAGCAGGTGCTCGACCTTGGCGGTGAAGTCGAACGTCACGCTGGGAAAGTCTTGGTGCAAGGCGCGGGCAATGGCTAAGGAATGCCCCGGCCCATTCAGGAAATCGGGGTCGGCGAAGGTGATATGAGTGGCCCCGGCTGCCACCAGCTGGCGGATGTCCTGGCGGACGACTTCCTTTGGGACGACGAAAAAGCGCCCCTGGTAGACGGGAGGGATGGGGCAGTGTCGGCAAAAATGCAGGCATCCGCGGCTGGCCACGACGCTGCCGACCAATCCAAGATGACCGTTCCGCTCCAGATGGGCGTATCGCTCGAGGGGAGGCAACCCCTTGCGCAACGGCACTGGAAATGCGAGCCGCTTCAGCACCGGCGTTGCGAAGGAGGCCAGTTGTCTGACTCCTCGAACGGGCAGCCGGTCGTTGAGCGCCTGTGCCAGCTCCACCAAGGACTGCTCGTATTCGCCTCCGGCGATCGAGTCCGCCCCGTTCTCCAGAAGATAGTCCGCGTTGAGGGTCGCGTAGAGACCGTAAAAACAGATGTGGCAGCCCGGATTCAGGTCGCGCACTCGTTGGGCCACCCGTGAGCCCAAGCGCAGGGCGGTGTGCATGGGGACGGAAATGGCAACCAGGCGGGCTCGTTGCACGAGCTCCTTGTCCAAACGCTCCAAGGGCTCGACCGAAATGTCGATGGCGGAGACCGGAATTCCTGCACGAGCTAGAAAGGCCATGGGGCTGGCGAGTCCCAGGGGTTGATGCCCGAGCTCATAGCAGGAAACCAGGAGGACCTCGGGTTTAGACTCAGCCTGGGTCATGGGTTTCACGCGCCCGTCAGCATGACCATTTTCGCACCGTCGCGCCAGGATCGATTCGAGCCCATATCGCCTGGGGCCGTCTGGGAGCTTGACGGCAAGCTGCCTTCCGCCCCGAAAGCCGCTTGGAAAAATGCCTGGCGGCGTTGCATAATGCCTTCGTCCAAAAGGAGTACGGTGGTCGCGAGGCCAGGTCTCGCTCGATGTTGAAGGTCAAGGTCATTGTTATCTTTCTAGGCGCCGTGGCCTTCGTCCACGGCCAGGAGGCAGCTTCCCCACCGCAGGTTCCTCCGCCTCCGGGGACGGTCACGCTCAACGCGGAATCGCAGGAGCAATTGGAGAAAGGGCACGTCCGGGCCATCGGCTATGTGGACATCGCATCGGGGGACATCCGGCTCTCGGCGGACCAAGTCGATTTCTGGAACGAAGAGATGCGGGTCGTCGCCGAAGGGAACGTGGTCTTTCAACAAGGCGATCAAAAGATTGTCGGCGACCGCATGGAGGTCAATCTCGACAACGGAACCGGAAAATTCTACAACGCCTACGGCAGCGCGGGCTCCGACCTCTTCTTCCGCGGTGAACTAGTCGAAAAGGTCGGGGAGGACACCTACGTCGTCCACCGGGGGGCCTTCACGTCTTGTGCGCAGCCCACACCCCGCTGGAATTTCACCTCCGGCAAGGCGACCATACGGCGCGACCACCATGTGGCGCTGCACAACGCCTTTCTCAGGGTGAAATCGATTCCGGTCTTCTATGTTCCTTTTCTCTACTATCCGATCAATGAGGAGGATCGTTCCACGGGTTTCCTCCTCCCCCAAATAGGGAACTCATCCTACAAGGGATTCTTGGTCAGCCAGGGTTTCTTCTGGGCGATCAATCGATCCATGGACGCTACCGTCACCGGCGACTATTTTGAAAGGAATGGCCTTGGGTTGGGGATGGATTATCGTTATGTGCTCTCCGGGGCTTCGCGAGGGGAGGTCGAATCATACTTTCTCCGTGACAAGGAGGCGAATCAAGAGGATTGGCAGATCAAGACCGCGGTGGGCCAAGAGATACCGGGTGGGTTCAGCGCGGTCGCCCGCGTCGACTATTTCAGTTCCTTCGATTTTCAGCAACAGTTCCAGGAAAGCTTCCAAGCGGTGACCCAGCGGTCGAAGCGTGCCACCGTCACCGTATCTCGTTCCTGGTCAGCCTACACCTTCCGGTTCCTATACGACCGAAACGAGACTTCGTTCCCCACTAGCGTCAGTTTCCGCGAGATTCTTCCCCGGATTTCCTTCGATTCACGGTCCACGCGGATCGGTCCCACGCCCATCTTGTTTAGCTTCCGGACCCAGGCATCGCAGTTTTCCCGAGACCTTCGACAGGATAGATTCGAGTATCAGCGGTTCGATGCCCTGCCCACCATCTCCTACCCGTTTACCAGCTGGCCCTTTTTCACGGTGCGGACTTCTTTCACCACCCGCTTCACGCGCTACACGCAGCGGTTGGATGCAACCGGGACTCCGGTCGAGGATCCCCTCGATCGACAGTACAACGAGGTTCAAGTTGATTTGCGGGGGCCGACGTTTTCCCGCATATTCAATACTCCGGACAATGGGTACGCGGAAAGGTACAAGCACGTCATCGAGCCGCAGTTGGTCTGGAGTTATCGTTCCTTGGTAGAAGACTTTGATTCCATTCCCAAGTTCGACTCCGAGGACTATGTGCCCGGCACCAACCAGTTTTCCCTGTCCATCGTCAATCGTTTCCTGGCCAAGCGGCAGATCGGTCAGAACGCGCAGGCCGTTCCCTACGAGTTCCTTACCTGGACGGTAGCGCAGCGATACTTTCTGCAGGTCGACGCCAGTCTCTACGACCGCCAGTTCAGCACCCCGTTTTTTACCGAGGACGGTGAGCCCAGCAACTACTCGCCGGTCACTTCCAAGTTTTACTTTCGTCCTCACGCTCGACTCTCCGCCATCTGGAATCTCGAGTACGACGTCAATTTCCGAAGGATGCGATCCACCAGCGTGGTGGCGAGTTTTGCGGGGAGGACATGGGGCTCGGTCAGCGGGTCCCTGGCGCAGAGCGTACAGTTGACGACCGGTGCAGAGCGCAGGAACCTGCGCGGTGCCACCAACTTGAATCTGTCGCGCTCGGTCCGACTGCACCTGGAGTCCGCATATGATGTGGAACAGGATGAGGTCAATCTCCTCAGGGTTGGCGTGAACTACGATATTCAGTGTTGTGGCTTTCTTGCCGAGTTCACACGATACGATTTTGGCACGGTCCGCGACGAGAACTTGTTCCGCGTCGGCATCACGCTCGCCAACATCGGCTCGTTCGGAACGTCCCTCGGCGATCTGGGGACGGTGCAATAGAGCCGCCGAGGCAAGGATGAAGGGTCTCATTCTCAGCGGAGGTGCGGGAACCAGGCTCCGGCCGCTTACTCACACCCGTGCCAAGCAGCTCATGCCGGTTGCCAACAAGCCGATTCTCTTCTACGGAATCGAAGCCATACGCCAGGCGGGGATCACCGACATAGGAATCATCGTGGGAGATACCGCGGACGAGATCCGGGCGGCGGTCGGCGATGGTTCCCGTTGGAAGGCGAAGATCACCTACATCCCTCAGGAAGCCCCCCTCGGCCTCGCTCACGCCGTCTTGACCGCGGAGGAGTTCCTCGGCGATGAGCCCTTCGTGATGTATCTCGGTGACAATATATTGGCCAACGGGATCGTGCGTCTGGTGGAGGAGTTTCGTCAAGAGGAACCGACGGCGCAGATCCTGCTGGCTCACGTCCCGCACCCTGAGCAATTCGGAGTGGCGGAGTTGACAGACGGACGGGTGACCCGCTTGCAGGAGAAACCCAACTCCCCGCGCAGCGATCTGGCGCTGGTGGGTGTGTATATGTTCAGTGCTTCGGTATTCGAGGCAGCGCGGGCCATCCGCCCTTCGTTTCGCAACGAGCTGGAGATCACGGATGCCATCCAATACCTCATCGACAAGGACTACACGGTGAGGCCTCATATCGTCGAGGGGTGGTGGAAGGATACCGGGAAACTGGACGACATACTGGAGGCCAACCGCCTGGTCTTGGACACTCTGGAGCCGAGGGTGGACGGCCGGGTCGATGGGGACTCGCGCGTGGAGGGGAAGGTGGTCATCGAGAAGGGCGCCGAGATCGTGGCAAGTGTCGTCCGGGGACCGGCAATCATCGGCTCCGACACGCGTATCGAGCGCTCCTACATCGGTCCTTTCACCTCGGTGCAGGACAGGGTCCACATCCGGGCCAGTGAGGTGGAGCACAGTATCATCCTTTCGGATAGCGTCATTCTCGAGCTCGGCAGCCGAATGGAAGATAGTCTGGTGGGGCACAACGTGCGCATCGAGCGCTCGCAGTCGAAGCCTCAGGCCCACCGCTTCATGTTGGGGGACAACAGCCGAGTGGACGTTCCCTGAGAGGTCGTGGCGATGACCTGGACGGCGGGACGTGCCGAGGATTTCCAAGCGTGCCCACGCATATTCTAGTAACCGGTGGCGCCGGCTTCATAGGCAGTAACTTCATCCACCATCTGGCCACGCATCAGCCGGAATGGCGCATCACCAACCTGGATAAACTCACCTACGCGGGGAGTCCAGCGAACCTGGACGGTATGGACGACCATCCCGGGTATCGCTTTGTCAAAGGAGACATCTGCGACCGTGCGGTGGTGGAGCCGCTGGTCGCGGAAGCAGACATCATCGTCAACTTCGCGGCGGAAACGCATGTGGACCGGTCGATCCACGACGCCGGCCGATTCATTCTCACCGATGTTTATGGCACCTTCGTTCTTTTGGAAGCGCTTCGCCACCGATCGGATGCCAGGCTGTTCGTTCAAATCTCCACCGACGAAGTCTACGGGACTATTGCCGCCGGATCGGCGCGCGAAGAGGATCCATTGGCTCCCCGCAATCCCTATTCGGCGAGCAAGGCGGGAGCGGACCGGTTGGCATATTCCTACTTCGCGACTTACCGGCTGCCGGTGGTCGTCACCCGCGCCTCGAATAACTACGGTCCTCGCCAGTACCCAGAGAAAGTCATTCCCTTGTTCATCACCAACTCGCTTCAGGACGAGCCGTTACCGCTCTATGGGGATGGACTTCAGGTCCGCGACTGGCTGCACGTTGAGGATCACTGCCGAGGCCTCACCCTCTTGATGGAGAAGGGACGACCCGGAGAGACCTATAACATCGGCGGCGGAACCGAGATCACGAATCTGGAGCTCACCGAGCGAATCCTCAACCTGGTGGGTAAGCCGAAGAGTCTCATCAAGACCGTGGCGGATCGGCCCGGCCATGACCGTCGCTACAGTCTGGATACGACGCGCCTTCGCTCCCTGGGATGGAAACCGGGCGTCTCCTTTGATGAGGGGCTGGCGTCCACCGTGGAGTGGTATCGGTCCCACCAGGAATGGTGGAAAGCCATCAAGTCTGGAAGTCAAGAATACCGGCAGTTCTATCAGAAACACTACGGTGAGGAACCTGCCTCCCCCTAAGCGCGGTGGCGGGTCGTCGCGTGTTCACCGGAGCCTTGTTCTCCCGGTTGCTTATGGATCAGAGGAGGGATTTTGCGAGCACTCATTACGGGCATCACTGGATTCGCCGGCAGCCATCTCGCCGAGTTCATTCTATCCAACCACCCCGATGTAGAAGTCTACGGGATCATGCGTTGGAGGAGTCGTACCGAGAACATCGAGGCCATTGAAAAGCGCGTCCAACTAGTCGAATGTGACCTCCGCGACGCGACGTCGGTAAAAACGCTCCTCGGGCGAGTACGCCCCGACAAGGTTTTCCACTTGGCAGCACAGAGTTACGTACCGGCTTCCTGGAATGCCCCCGGCGAGTCTCTCACCACCAATATTATCGGCCAACTCAATATTTTCGAGGCGGTGAGGGAGCTGAAGATAGAGCCGTGGATTCAAATCGCTTGTTCCAGTGAGGAATACGGACTGGTTAAGGAAGACGAGCTCCCCATCAAGGAAACCAACCCGCTTCGCCCCTTGTCGCCTTATGCGGTTAGCAAGGTGGGGCAGGACTACCTGGGCTATCAATACCACATGAGCTTCGGATTGAAGGTCGTTCGCACTCGGGGATTCAATCACGATGGTCCCCGACGGGGCGACGTCTTCGTTTCCTCCAACTTTGCCAAGCAGCTGGTGGAGGTGGAGAAGGGCAAGAGGCCGGCGGTGATCCACGTGGGGAATTTGGAAGCACGGCGAGACTTCAGTGACGTGCGGGACATCGTTCGTGGCTACTGGCTCAGCCTGGAGCGATGCGAGGCGGGGGAGGTCTACAACCTCTGCAGCGGCAAGGCCTACTCCATCCAGGAGGTTCTGGATCGGCTGATCGAGCTTTCGGGCGTGAAAGTGAAGATAGAACAAGACCCGGCGCGATTGCGGCCGTCCGATGTCCCGGTCCTTATCGGGGACTGCACCAAGTTCAGAGAGGTGACGGGCTGGAAGCCTGAAATACCTTACGACAAGACGCTCGCCGACATGCTCGACTATTGGCGGGGCAAAATCTGACTTGATTCGCAGGGGTGGGGCCCCGCGGCACTAAGCAGCAGGGTGCTCAATAAATCATTTGCACCCTGCGCGAGCGGAGCGAGCCCGGCGCGCATGCGCCGACGACAGCGGTGAGCCGGAGCCCTCAGCTCATGCAAGCTCCCCGAGCGAAGAGCGAGGGGAGCACTGAGCAGTGGGATGGGGTGGGGCCCCGCGGCACTAAGCAGATGTTATGAGGAGTTTGATCACGGGCGTGGCGGGATTCGCCGGAGGGCATCTCGCCAGGCACTTGCTCGATCGAGGACACACCTTGGCCGGTCTTTGTCTCCCCGGAGACCCGCGACCGACGCAGGATACTCTCCCGCCAGAAGTGGAAATCCACCCGACGGACATCCTGGACGAGTCCGGTTTGTCGCGAGTCGTGTCGGGTTGGAAACCCCAGACGATCTTTCACCTGGCGGCGTTCTCCAACCCGCAGAGCTCCTGGGAGAACGCCCGTCGGACGCTCGAGACTAACATCATCGGCAGCCACAACGTTCTTCAGGCGGCTTTGGACACCGGCCAGCGGCCGCGGGTGCTGTTGGTCGGGTCCTGCCAGCAATATGGATCGGTCCCCGAGCAGGAGCAGCCCATCGGGGAGGATCGGGCACAGCGTCCACTGACCCCCTATGGCGTGAGCAAATGCGCTCAGGAAGTCATCGGACTCCGGTTCTTCCTTTCAGAAGAGCTACCGGTATTCCTGGTGCGCTCGTTCAATCATACCGGTCCTGGTCAGGAATCTTCCTATGTCTGCTCCAGCTTTGCGCGGCAAGTGGCAGAGGTAGAGGCCGGGTGCCGCGAGCCCCACCTCCGGGTTGGCAACCTGAGCGCGCGCCGAGACTTCAGTGACGTGCGCGACGTCGTCCGTTGTTACTCTGAGATCCTGGAGCGTGGACGACCGGGGGAGCCGTACAATGTTTGCCGGGGGGAGGCATTCTCGATCCAGGAGATTCTGGACACGTTGCTCGGGCTCACCGGCACTCGGGTGTCGGTCGAGGTGGATCCGACTCTCTACCATTCGATAGACGTCCCGCTTCTGCTGGGAGACAACACCAAGCTGCGCCGTGAGCTAGGCTGGGAGCCGGAGTTCAGTTTGAGGGAGACCCTGCAACACCTGTTGGACTACTGGCGCTCGAAGATTCATTAGCAGGCTGATGAAGAACGAGCCCGGCCGCCGTCCGCAGCGAGCTTGCGAGCGGAGGACAGCGAGCGAACGAAGAGAGAGCGAGCAGTGAGAAATGCGCGCCGATAAGGGCTTCGAGGCTGCTGCCGCCGAGCAGGGGCCGTATGTACAGAACCGTCAGGTTCGGTCGGGGTCGTCGTATTCGCCATCGGTAGGAGTTTCGCTGGCGGGTGGGGTGGGACTGTGATTCTCTTCCGAGGGGTCGTCCCCCGCTGCATGCGAGTAGCGTCCTACCACGACGCGGGCCGGCCTCAGCAGAGCTCCCTTCAGCATGTATCCACGCTGCAGCTCCTTGAGCACCACGTTGTCCTGCGACGCATCACCGACGGGTTCTATGCCGGCGGCCTCACTGTGCGTCGGGTCGAATGACTGCCCTCCCACGAAGATCTTCTCGAGGCCTTCTTCGCGCAAGAGCTGAACGAGGCGCGACCTGACGAGGATGATTCCTTCCAACACGGAGTCGGGGTCGAAGTTGTTCTCGATGGACTCGATGGCCCGATCCAAGTTGTCCAAGACCTCCACGAAACGACCGATGAAGTCGTTCTTGGACTGTTCGAAACGACGCTTCTGGTGGTGTTCGATTCTCTTTCGAAGCCTCTCCGTCTCTTTCTTGAGACCTCGATAGGCGGTCATAACCTGAGCGAGCTGGGCGTCTTTTTCCTCCACTTTCTTGCGGAGACCGTCGATATCATCGGAAGGGCCGATCCCAGCCATCTCACCGCGCTCGCCAGGCGACGATGCCGGCTCGGCGGAGCTGCCGGGTTCTGGAATCGGGGAGGCTAGAGAGTCGTCGCTGTCGTCGAGCGCAAGCTCCTCAAGTTCTTCAAGCTGTTCGGGCTGTTCGGGTCCGTCGCTCCGCTCCGCGAAGGAACCGATCGGATCGGAGGGAACAGGGTCCGGCGACCCTGGTTGTCCCCGCGTGTCGTCGTTTTGGCGGTCCTCGGTCAAGCGAACAGCTCCTCGCAATAATTGGAGAGACACGGACATTGTAACCTACAATCTACGCAAGATCACGCACTTCAGGTAGTGTGTCTCGGGCATCGCCAGCAGAATGGGATGATCGCGGGACTGGGCCCGTTTCTCCACCACCACCAGGCGGGCGCGCACATCGGCCGCGGCCTCGGTGAGGATATCCAGGAAGTCTCGCTCCGAAACGTGGTACGAGCAGGTCGAGGTCACCATGTGGCCACCCGACTGCAACAGCCTCATGGCCCGTAGGTTAATCTCTTTATAGCCGCGTCTCGCCTTGGGCACGGCGGCCCGGTTCTTCGCGAAGGCGGGAGGATCGAGGACGATGGTATCGAAACGCTCCCCGCTGGCCTCCAGCTCGCGCAGGACGTCGAAAACGTTCCCTTCACGGATATCGATGTTATCCAAATGATTCGCCTGGGCATTGACTCGCAGACGGGCCAACGCCTCATGTGAGGTGTCCACCGCGACCACCTTCTGGCAGACCCGGGCGAGGTGCAGGGAGAATCCGCCGTCGTAGCAGAAGAGATCGAGGGCCTTTCCCCTGGCACAGCGGGCCGCCGCCAGGTGGTTTTCTCTTTGATCGAGAAACAGTCCCGTCTTCTGTCCCTCGCGGAGATCCGCGCGGAGCTCGATGCCTTCCTCCTGAACGGATACAAAAGGGGGCACTTCTCCGAAGAGCGTGCCCTTGATGAGGGGTAGGCCCTCGAGTGCCCGGACCTTCTGATCGTTTCTTTCCATGATGCCGGTCGGTTGGACCAACTCCACCCACAGCCGTACCCAAGAATCCTTGAGCCTGTCCGTTCCCGCGGTCAGTGTTTGAATCGAAAGGACGTCTTGGTAGCGGTCCACGACCAGGGAGGGAATTCCGTCCGCCTCGCCGTGCACCCATCGATAGGCGGTGGTTCCCGGAGTGAGGCTGCTCCTTTGGGCTAGCGCAGCGGAAAGCCTCTTTCTCCAGAATGCCTCATCCACCGCCTCGTCCTCGGTTGTGATCAGCCGCAGCGTGATTTGCGAGGCCTCGCTGTAGAAGGCGCGCCCCATGAACTCCCCCTGGCTGCCACGCACCTCGACGACGTCTCCGGAAGAGGCTCCTTCCACAGCCCGCACGTCGGAGCGAAAGACCCAGAGGTGTCCCCGCAGAACTCGATCCCGTCCCCGCTTGTTCACGCTGACCATAGGCACGGTTCGCTCTCCGGGGTTTCTGTTGAGGGTCCGACGCGGCGATCAGCCGTTTTGCCGGAATGAGGCGCGTATTATAGGATGAGGTGGACAGAAGTCCAAAGTTATCACGTTCTTCCGGGGGAGCGATCATGAGCCTTGAGATGGAGCGCGCGCTAGCAGAAGTCGATGCGGAGGTGGCCCGGGCCATCGACCAGGAGGTACGTCGCCAGGCGGAAGGGTTGGAGCTCATCGCTTCGGAGAATTTCACCAGTGAGGCCGTTTTGGAAGCTACCGGCTCGGTGTTCACGAACAAGTACGCCGAGGGATATCCGGGCCGCCGCTACTATGGGGGTTGCGAGTTCGTGGACATCGTGGAGCGTCTTGCCATCGAGCGGGCCAAGAAGCTCTTTGGCGCCGAGCACGCCAACGTGCAACCGCACAGTGGCACGCAAGCCAACATGGCGGTCTACTTTGCGGTTCTCGGGCCCGGCGAGACGTTCATGGGGATGAACCTCGCTCATGGCGGTCACCTCTCGCATGGCCACCCGCTCAACTTTTCCGGCCGCTTCTACAAGGTCGTCCCCTATGGCGTGCGCCGAGACGATGAACGGATCGACTATGAGGAAATGGCTCGATTGGCCAAGGAGAACCGTCCCAAGATGATCATGGTGGGGGCCAGCGCCTATCCTCGCTTCATTGACTTCGCCCGAATCCGGGCCATTGCCGACGAGGTGGGTGCGCTGGTGGTGACCGACATGGCCCACATTAGCGGCTTGGTTGCCGGGCGGGCACATCCCAGCCCGGTGGATCACTCGGACTTCGTGACGTCTACTACTCATAAGACCCTGCGCGGCCCCCGCTCGGGGTTCGTCCTGTGCAAGGAGAAGTTCTCCAAGGATCTAAATCGCATTACCTTTCCCGGGATTCAGGGTGGACCGCTAGTGCACGTGATAGCCGCTAAGGCCGTTTGTTTCAAGGAGGCGATGGGCTCGGAGTTCAGTGCCTATGCCGGCCAGGTGGTAACCAACGCACGGGTGCTGGCCGAGACGCTGCTCGCCGAGGGCTTCCGGTTGGTCTCGGGAGGCACCGACAACCATCTCATGCTGGTGGACGTTGGGGCGATGGGTGTCACCGGCAAGGAAGCCGAGGAAGCTCTCGGTAAGGCGCGAATCACCGTCAACAAGAATGCGATTCCCTTCGACAGTCGACCTCCCCTGGTTGCCAGCGGAGTGCGGATCGGAACTCCCGCGGTGACGACTCGTGGAATGAGAGAAGCAGAGATGAAGCTTATTGGAAGCTGGATCTCTCGCGCCATCAGAGAGCGTGGGAGTGAGACGGCTTTGAAGGCCATTGGCGAAGAGGTGAAGGACCTGTGCGCCGCTTTCGCCCTCTACCCGCGCCGGTTGAGCCAAAGCTCTCTCCGCGCATCCTAAGCATGGGTGATCCCGAGGTCGAGATCGACGCTAGCACATCGACCGCCCGCCGAGGCTCGCATCGTCTTCTCCGTCCCGAGATCGAGCATCTCTTGGGGCCGCAGGGACCCCTGGCCGCGGCCCTCCCCGGGTTCGAGCATCGTGCGCCCCAGGTCGAGATGGCGGTAGCGGTGGCCGACGCCTTCCGGGAGGGAGGCGAGCTGCTGGTCGAGGCGGGAACCGGCACGGGCAAGACGCTGGCCTACCTCATCCCCGCCGTCTTATCGGGACAACGGGTGGTCGTTTCCACCGGGACCAAGAACCTTCAAGAACAGCTCTTCTACAAGGATCTTCCTCTCCTGAGAAAGGCGCTGGACGTGCCGTTTCAGGCTTCTCTCATGAAGGGAAGATCCAACTACGTCTGTCTGAGCCGATACGATCAGTTTGCCGTCCAGCCAAGTTTCCGCCAGTTTGCCGAAGCGGATCACTTCGATACGCTGACCCGTTGGGCTCCGGTGACGAAAACGGGCGATCGGGCCGAGATCCCCGGGTTTCCGGAGGACGTCGAGTTCTGGGGCCGAATCTCCGCCAAGAGCGAGACCTGTGTCGGCAAGGAATGCCGGGATTTTGAGCGGTGTTGGGTCACTCGGCTCCGACAGCAGGCAGCGGAGAGCGACATCATCGTCGTCAACCACCATCTCTTGTTTGCCGATCTGCTGGTACGAGAGGGCTCCTACGGCGAAGTATTGCCCGACTATGATTTTCTGGTACTGGACGAAGCGCATCAGATCGAAGACGTGGCCACTCAGTACTTCGGCGTGACGGTGAGCAGTCTCCGTGTCGAGGAGCTCGCCCGAGACGCGGCCGCCCTGTGGGAGAGGCGAACGCCGCGCCGGAGACCGCTCGAGCAGTTGCGCACCCTGCGTCAGCTTGCGCAACAGTTCTTCGATGCCTATCGAGACGGTGGCGACCGATTCCGCATCGTCCCGGGAGAGGAGCCTCCCGGAGCCGCCCGGCTCTACGACTCCCTGCGGGAACAAATCGGGCGCCTGTCGGTCGACCTCAAAGGCATTCCCGAGCCGGACGAGTCGACGGTGGCCCTTGCCCGGCGGTCGGCGGAGATCCTGTTCGACTTGGAGCGGATTCTCTCCAACTCCGATCCGGAGTCGGTATCCTGGTGCGAGATGCGCGAGCGATCGGTCGTACTTCGGTGCTCGCCCATCAACGTCAGTGAGATGGTGAGCAAGTGTCTGTTGGAGCGCAAGCGAAGCGTCATTTTGACCTCCGCGACCTTGTCGATCGAGGGCTCTCTCGACTACACGCGTCGCCGGCTCGGTAGTCATCCTCGGGAGCAGAAAGTGCTTCCATCGCCCTTCGATTTTTCGCGGCAGACGGTTCTCTATGTTCCGCGCGACATGCCCGTTCCCCGTCACCCGGCCTTTCTCGACAAGGTGGCGGAGGAGGTTCTGGCCCTCACCCGCGCCAGTCGCGGTCGTGCCTTCGTGCTCTTCACCAGCTTCGCCAACCTCCATGCCACCCGGGAGCGCCTAAGTGACCGTATCCAGTTCCCGCTCCTGGTACAGGGAGAGGCGCCTCGTGGGGAGCTACTGGACCGTTTTCGAGCCACGCAAGGAGCGGTCCTTCTGGCCACCTCGAGCTTCTGGGAAGGCGTGGACGTGGCGGGAGACCAGCTTTCCTGCGTCATCATCGACAAGCTTCCTTTTGCCGTGCCGGGAGACCCTCTGGTCGCGGCCCGCATCGATTGGATCGAGGCCCAGGGAGGAAACGGCTTTGACGACTATCAAGTGCCCATGGCCATCCTCGGACTCAAGCAGGGGTTGGGCCGGTTGATCCGCTCGCGAAGCGACCGCGGCGTGCTGGCCGTCCTCGATAGCCGCCTCCTGCGCATGGGCTATGGACGACGTTTCCTGGCGAGCCTGCCCCCCTTTCCGGTGATTCACCGACGGGAAGAGGTGGTGGAGTTCTTCGGCTAGGGGAGAGCACGTTGGGAAGCCCTCTTTACCAGATCACCGTGGAGACGACCTTCTCCGCCTCGCACCAACTTCGGGGGTACAAGGGTGAGATAGAGCCACTTCACGGGCACAATTTTCGCGTGGAGGCTTCGGTCGTCGCCCGCCGGCTCGATGAGCTTGGTCTCGGCATGGACTTCCTGGAGCTCGAGAGAGAGTTGAAGGAGATTCTCGCGCCTTACGACCACCGCCACCTGAATGAGCTCGCGCCCTTCGACGACTTGAATCCGACCACCGAGAACATGGCGCGATGGCTGTACGAGAAGCTGGAAGAGAGACTGAGTCCGCTGGGGCTGCGGGTTCGGCGAGTTCGGGTGTGGGAAGCACCGACCTACAGCGCATCCTACCAGGTCGACTAGAGTCAACCCTTCGGGGACGGTGCTGGCACTTCGATCCGGATCCTGTCGACCCCGGGCCCGCTCCGACGAAAAATCGCGGGCGAGTGAGGAGTGCTTTCCAGGCACGGCAGACGTATAATGGGGCGGTGATGAGGTCTTGTTTTCGAGGAGGAATGAATATGGTGTCGCGGAAACTGAGGACCGGACTCCTCATGATTCTTTCGCTAGGGGTCTTGATGGCAGCCGAAGCCTATGCTCAGACGGGAGCCGTGCGTGGCACGGTGATCGATGACAAGGGACAGCCGGTCGAATCGGCCCAGGTCGTCATCACGTACCAGGGCGGAGTGAACCGCGAGTTCCGGGCGACAACGAATGAGAACGGGAGCTTTATTCGAGTCGGCCTCCAGCCGGGGGAGTACAAGTTGCTGTTCTCCAAAGAGGGTTATCAGCCCATGGAAATGGAGCTTCGGGTGCGGATCGGAGATCCCACCGACCTGGGTCAGATCACATTGCCTGAAGTATCGGCAGAAATGAAGGCCGCCCAGCGAATGCAAGAGCTGAATGCGGCGGTAGCTGATGAATTCAAGGCGGGGATCGCGGCTGCCGAGGCCGAAGACTACCAGGGAGCTATCGCCTCTTTCCAAAAAGTTCTGGAGATCAACCCCGAATCGGCCGAAGCTCATTTCAATATCGGTTTTGCTCACTCAAAGTTGGGACACACGGCGGAAGCCGAGGCGGCCTACCAGAAGGCCATCGAGTACGACCCCAGCACTGTGGAGGCCTACGTCGAGCTCTCCAGTATCTACAGTGGCGAACAGAAATGGGCCGAGGCATTGGAGATGCTCAAGAAGGCGGTGGAGATTCAGCCGAATGACACCCGCTACCAGTACAACCTCGGTGCGGTGGCGCTGAACTCCGGGAACATGGATGTTGCCGAGGCGGCTTTTAGAAAGATCCTCGAACTGGACCCCAGTTTCCCGATGGCCCACTACCAGTTGGGAATGGTTGATGTGAACAAGGGTAAGAATGCTGAGGCCATCGCAGAATTCGAGAAGTACCTCGAGCTGGAACCGGAAGGGGCGAACGCCGCGACCGCGACGGGAATCATCAATCATCTCAAGCAACAACAGAATTGAGCCGTCGCGCCTGTGCCCAAGGCGGTGCTGGTAGAGAGAATTGCAGACGTTCGCCGACGGATCGAAGCGGCGGCGCTGCGATCGGCGCGCCAGCCGGGGTCGGTTCGTCTGGTGGCGGTCTCCAAGTTTCGGACCGTCGACGAGATTCGGGAAGCGGTGGAGGCGGGAATCGCCGACATCGGGGAGAGTAGGATCCAGGAGGCGGAGGACAAGCGACGGCGCCTGCCGGAGCCGGGTTTGACCTGGCACCTGGTGGGGCGCCTGCAGAGCAACAAGGCGAAGAAGGCCGTCCAGATCTTTGACGTCATTCATTCCATCGACTCCTTGGAATTGGCCCGGCGAGTGGACGGGCTGGCACGAGAGCAGAACAAGAAGCAGCCCGTGCTGATACAAGTCCAGTTGGCCGAAGAGGAGAGCAAGCAGGGTCTCCCGGTTTCCGAGCTCTTTGCCGATTTGGAAAGGATGACGCGGCTCCCCGGTCTGGAGGTATGGGGGCTCATGGCGCTCCCGCCCTATCTGCAGGATCCGGAGGAGGTGCGGCCCTTTTTTCGGCGTTTGCGAGAGCTGCGCGACACCGCCCGCGCTCGCGGTTTGGTGGGGCCGGCGTTCGACCAGCTTTCCATGGGTATGAGCCACGATTTTGAGGTCGCGGTGGAGGAGGGAGCCACTCTCGTGCGCATCGGGACGGCTCTCTTCGGAGACCGGCCAGCAAGCGAACCCTCCTGGTTGGGCGGGGCCGGTGCGGCCGGGGAGGATGGAAGATGAAGCTGACCCCCTTGGACATTCAACGGCACAGCTTTCAGACGCGTTTTCGTGGCGCCGACCGAGATGAGGTCAGGACCTTTCTGAACCTGGTCGCCGAGGAGATGGAGCAGCTTCGTGCCGAGAACGAGAAGGTATCGGAGGAGGCCAGGCGGTTTTCGGCTCTGCTCACCGAGCACCACGAGCGGGAACAGATCCTGAAGAACACTCTGGTGTCGGCCCAACGAACCTCCGAGGAGCTCAAAGAGAACGCCAAGAAACAGTCGCAAATGCTACTCCGAGAGGCGGAGCTGACGGCCGACCGGCTCATCGAGGCAGCCCAGATGAAAGCGCACGACATTGAGAAAGACATCCTCGAGTTGCGGGTTCAAAAGCGCCAGGTGCAGAACTCCATCCTGGCCACCATCGCCAACCTGCGCAATCTCATCAAGCTGATGGAAGAAAGCGAGATCGAACAGGACAAGATTTCCTTCCTGAGGAGACGTGGCGCCGCCGGCAAGGAGACCGCCGAGTCCTCCTGACGGACGGTTCTCGTCCGCGACACGCGTGGTCTCTGACGGACCTCAGGGGACGATCCTCCGCGTTCACGTTACCCCTGGTAGCCGGCGCGAAGAGCTGATTCAGCACCGGGAAGAAATCCGCGTGAGACTCACCGCCCCTCCGGTCAGGGGACAAGCGAACCGGGCTCTGGTGAAGCTCGTCGCTCGGGCCCTCGGCGTGCCCGGCGGTGATGTGGAAATCGTTTCCGGTGCGAGCTCCCGCCGAAAAACCATCCGGGTGCGGAGCCTGAGGGCGGCCGAAGTCGAGGCTCGGCTGCGGGTCTTCACTTCGGGATGAGCCCCCGCGCCGATCTCATCATCTACAACATCGGCTCTCTTTACGCCTGCGCCGGCGGCGCTCCCCGGCGGGGGGAGGCCATGCGGGAGCTACCTTGCGCCTCGGCCTGGGCGCTTGCCTCCCATGAAGGCAGGATCGTCTTTGTGGGTCCCGAAAGGGAGCTCAATGAAGCGGTGACAGACTCACCGCAGGCGATCGCCATGGATGCCAGGAACAGGGCGGTGCTGCCGGGGTTCGTCGACCCCCACAACCACCTCGTTTATGCGGGGGATCGCTTTCGGGAGCTCCGAGAGAGGCTGGCCGGCGCTAGCTACCAAGAGGTCGCGGCACGAGGCGGGGGGATCCTATCCACCGTCCGTTCCACCCGAGACGCCAGCCGGGCGGAGCTGGTGGAGGCGGCGCGGCAACGGCTGGACCGCATGCTGCTCAACGGGACGACGACCTCGGAGGCCAAGAGTGGGTATGGACTCACTACCGAGACCGAGCTTCTCCTGCTGGAGGTCGTCGCGGAGCTCGACCGTTCCCACCCGGTGGATCTGGTGCCGACTTTCCTGGGGGCGCATGAGGTACCTCTGGAGTACCGACAGAACCGATCGGGCTACCTGGAGCTATTGATTGAGGAGATGATCCCGGAAGTCGCTCGATCCGGCCTGGCGGAGTGGTGCGACGTCTTTTGTGAAGTCGGGGTCTTCTCAGAGGCGGAGAGCCGGCAAGTCTTGAGGGCAGCCCGGGAGTACGGCCTCAAGCTCCGCGTCCATGCGGACGAGTTCGCATCTTCAGGAGGTACGCGTTTGGCCATCGAGCTCGCTGCCCGTTCGGCCGATCACCTCCTTCGTGTGTCGTTGGAGGGTATCGAGGCCCTGGGTCGCTCGGACGTGGTGGCGACCGTTCTCCCTGCCGCTAGCTTCTACCTCCAACAACACTACGCGCCGGCCCGCGCACTCGTCGATGCCGGAGCGGCGGTAGCCCTGGGCACCGACCTGAACCCGGGAGGCGGCTTCTCGCCTTCCATGCCCTTCGCCATGACGCTGGCCGCCTTCGGAGCGGGTCTTTCGTTGGAGGAGGTCATACTGGCATCGACGGTCAACGCCGCCTATGCGGTCGATCGATACCAGGAGGTTGGAAGTCTGGAGGTCGGAAAAAAGATGGACGCCCTCGTTCTGGCCGAGAAAGATCCGGCTTGCCTCATTCAAGTGGGAACCAGTGCCATCGACACCGTCGTCAAGACGGGTAAGCCCGTGGTGGAGGGAGGAAGGCTCCTCAGGGAAGTCCCGGTCAAGGACCGGAGCTAAGGCAAACTCGTGCCCGGCGAACGGGATCTGGCTCGCCGACTCGCTGGACGCCGTTTCTAGAACAGGACGCTCTCCGATACCTCGTCCACTTGCCAGATGTACTCTCGGCCGGGCAACCACTCCACGCTCAGCTCGTAACGCACCTGGATTCGCGTGAACGTCGGCTTGCGGTCCACAAGAATCATGTCTCTGGTGATCGGCAAGCGAAGCTCGGAGGCCTTACCCATCAAGTTGTCCCGAACGGTGTCCGCCTTCTTGTTTGCCGAGAACTTTGCTTCTTCGACCACCGCGTCTTTGAACTCGTACTGGGCGAAAAGAACCGGCACGAACTGGACGCCCTCGTAGATTGCGAAGGCAATCACGGCTAGGGTCAGGATAGAGCTGAGACGGATATCGCCCTTTGCGCTCCAGAACCTCTTCATGACACCTCCTTCAGAAATCTGCACATACCCTCCGCCTTTCTTCAGCGGACCAGATGGAAGAACCGGTTCCATCGCGTGTTGCTGAAGAAGTGGATGACAACCGAGCCCACCTCCTTGAGTCTTTCCAGCAGTCCAGTCGCTAAGTAGGCCTCTTTGGGTGCATCATAAGACCAATATACGATAAGAGCCCGCCCCTTGACCAGCTCACCGGGAAGCGTCCCCCAGAAGCGGCTGTCGTGGCTATTGTCGCGATTGTCCCCCATGCAGAAATAATGCCCCGCCGGTACGATCATCTCCGGCATGTTGTCCCGGCGGAAGTCGTAGAACGGTTCCTGGTTGTCGTCTCCGGGAGGTTGAGCGTAGAAGACGTAGTCTTCTTGGAGGGGCTCGCCGTTGATATAAACCTGCTTGTTCTCGATGTGGATAGAGTCTCCCGGCAGTCCGATGACCCGCTTGATGAAGTCCCTTTCCGGCTCCAGGGGATACTTGAACACCACCACGTCGCCTCGTCGGATGTCCTGGATGGGGAGCACTTCCTTCTCGGGCTCGAGGCCGACCGGCGCGTAGATCATCTTGTTGACGAGAAGGTGGTCTCCAATCAGCAGGTTTTGCTCCATCGAGCCGGTGGGGATCTTGAAGGCCTGGACCACGAACGTTCGAATGAACAGAGCCAGGATTACCGCCACGCAGATCGATTCGAAGTACTCCCGCAGCGTGGATTTGGAGGGCGCGGCCTCTGCCAGCGGCTTGTTCGTGCTTGCCACCTAGGAAACCTCCGTTTTCAGAACTGCCAGGAAGGCTTCTTGAGGAATGTCGACCCTTCCGACGCGTTTCATTCTTCGCTTCCCTTCTTTCTGTTTTTCCAGGAGCTTTCTCTTTCGGGTGATATCACCACCGTAACACTTCGCGATCACGTTCTTTCGTAAGGCGGCCACGGTTTCTCGAGCAATGACCCGTGAGCCGACGGCGGCCTGGATGGCCACCTCGAAGAGCTGGCGGGGGATGAGCTCTCCCAACCGGGAAACCAAGCTCCGGCCCCGGGCGTAGGCCTGTTCCTTGTGCACGATCAGTGAAAGAGCATCTACCGGCTCGCCGTTGACGAGGATATCGAGCTTGACGAGATCGGCAGTTTGGTACCCGGACAGCTGGTAGTCGAACGAAGCGTAACCCCGTGACACCGCCTTCAAGCGATCGTGGAAATCCATGACGACTTCGTTGAGCGGCACCTTATAGCGAATGGAGACCCGCGTGGCGGAAAGGTACTCCATGGAAGTCTGGACACCCCGTCTCTGCTCCAGTAGTCGCAGTATCGGCCCGATGTACTCATCGGGGGTGAGGATCAATACGTCCAGGATAGGCTCTTCGATCCGGGAGATCTGCCCGGCGGGCGGGAGCTTGGAAGGGTTGTCCACCTCGAGGGTCTGGCCGTCGCTCTGGGTGACTCGATAGCGTACTCCGGGAGCGGTCGTCAGAAGACTGAGCCCGAACTCACGCTCCAACCGCTGTCGGATGATCTCCATGTGCAGGAGGCCCAGGAAGCCGCAGCGAAAACCGAAGCCGAGCGCCGCTGATGTCTCCGGCTCGTAGAAGAAGGAGGAATCGTTGAGCCTGAGCTTGGACAGCGCGTCGCGCAAGGTCTCGTAGCTCGATGTCTCCACCGGATAGAGACCGGCGAACACCATGGGTCGCACTTCTTGGAAGCCGGGCAACGGCGTGGCGGTCGGTCGGTTCTCCTCGGTGAGCGTGTCACCGACTTGGGTATCCTCCACCTGCCGGATGCCCGCCACCAGGTAACCTACCTCTCCCACCGAGAGCCGCTCAACCTTGGTCATCTTGGGAGTGAATACACCTACCTCCGCTACTTCGAAGGACTTGCGGCTGGACATGAACCTAATGCGGCAGCCGGGAACGATGGTGCCATCGATGATGCGGATGAGCACCACCACGCCGCGGTAGGAGTCGTACCAGGAGTCGAAGATCAATGCCTTGAGGGGAGCGGCCGGATCTCCAACGGGAGGGGGCACTCGGCTCAGGATTGAAGAGAGGACTTCTTCCGTTCCCCGTCCCTCCTTGGCACTGATGAGGATGGCGTCCTGAGCGTCGAGGCCGATGACGTGCTCGATCTGCTCGATGACTCGCTCGGGGTCGGCGCTGGACAGATCGATCTTGTTGATGACTGGAATGATCTCCAGGTTGTTGGCCACCGCCAGCTCGGTATTGGCCAAGGTTTGTGCCTCCACCCCCTGAGAGGCGTCGACTACCAGCAAAGCTCCTTCGCAGGCGGCCAGGGAGCGACTGACCTCGTAGGAGAAATCGACATGTCCCGGGGTATCGATCAGGTTCAGAATGTAAGGCTGGGATTCGCCGGGCAGCTTGTGCTCCAGACGAACCGCATGGGCCTTGATGGTGATGCCACGCTCCCGCTCCAAATCCATGCTATCGAGGACCTGGGCCTCCATTTCACGCTCCGTCAAGGCACCGGTCGCCTCCAGCAGGCGATCGGCCAGGGTGGACTTGCCATGATCGATATGGGCGATGATAGAGAAATTGCGTATGCGAGGCGCTTCCATGTGTGGGTTCTAATCTGCCTAAACTATTGAAAATACCAGACGAAGTAGGTTCCAGTCAACGCGCGGGCGGGATAGGCGGCTTGACGACGTCCACCATTTCTCGCACCGCGTTCTCGAAGCCAACCACGGTGGAGCGCGCCACCAGGTGATAGCCTACGTTGAGTCGCTTGAGACCTTGCAGATGGACGAGTGGACGAATGTTGCGCAGAGAAAGCCCGTGCCCGGCGGCGACCTCGAGCCCGAACTTTTCCGCTAGCCGCGCGCCGTCGGAAAGCCGTTGAAGCTGCTCCGCCACCATGTCGTCCCCCTTCGAGCCAACCAGGGCCTGGGTGGAAAGCTCGACTCCCTGGGCATCGATGCGATGGGCCTCCCGGATCTGGTCCGGGTCGGGCTCGATGAACACGCTGCAACGGATGGAACCTTCCCGGAGCATGCGGATGAGCTGGCGAAGCTGGGAGCTATTGAGGATGACGTCGACACCGAGAGGCCCTCCCACCTCTTCGATTCTGTCGGGCACGAAGGTCACTCGGTCGGGTTTGAGGGTGAGCGCGATCCGCGTCAACTCCTGACTAGGTGCCGCTACCAAATTGAGCTCGGTCTTGACCGTCTCCCTGAGCAGCGTCGCATCTCGTTCTTGGATGTGCCGTCGGTCGCCGCGCAGATGCACGTTGATGGCGTCTGCGCCGGCCTGCTCGGCGAGGAACGCCGCCATCACCGGATCCGGTTCGCGGGCTTTGCGCGACTCCCGCAGTAGGGCTAGAGCGTTAAGGGTTACACCAAGCTCCATCGTCACTCCGCTAGGCTACGGCGCGTGGCTTCCGCAATGGAAGCGGAAAGCGCCCGAATCTCCCCTTCGTCCGGTCCTTCCAACATGATACGCAAGAGGGGCTCGGTGCCGGAAAAACGCACCAGCATTCGACCGCGTCCCGCCATACGCCGCTCGGCCTCTTCCATGGCGCGGACGATTTCAGGAACCTCCCTCACGTCGCGCTTTTCTCTGACCGGAACGTTGACCAACACCTGTGGAAAGGCCTTCAAGTAGGCGAGCTCGTGCAAGGGTTTCCTCCCGGCGACCAGTGCCCTCAGGACCTGTAAGAGAGTGAGCAGACCGTCACCGGTCGGGGAGTACTCCGACAAGATGATATGCCCCGATTGCTCGCCTCCCAGCGTGAGCCCTCGCCGTTCCATCTCCTCGGCAACGTACTTGTCACCTACTTGGGTTCGATAGAGCGTAATTCCTTCGATCTCTAGCGCGCGCTCCAGGGCCAGATTGCTCATGACGGTCACCACCATCCCGGCGGCGGGAAGTCTGTGCTCGCTCTTCATGTGTCGGGCGCACAGGAGGAGTATGGCGTCACCGTTGACCAACTGCCCTTGCCGATCCACCAACAGCAAACGGTCCCCGTCTCCGTCGAGCGCAGCCCCGAAGTCACAGTCAGACTCCATGACTCTCCTCGCCACCGCCTCCGGATGAGTGGAACCGCACTTCTCGTTGATGTTACGTCCGTCTGGAGAGACTCCAGACGCCAGGACGTCGATCCCCAGCCCCCGAAGTAAGAGCGGTCCCATCTGGTAGGTTGCGCCATTCGCACAATCCAGCGCTACCCTGAGTCGCGCCTGTGACAAGAGACTCCTGGTCGCCGCCGGGAGGGTCGATTTCAGGTAACCGATGTACTCCTCTTGCAGCGTCGGGTCGGGCGGAGGAAGCGAGATGTTGTGGTAGCCAAGGCCCGGGTGGTCGGGGCCATCCACCGTCGCCTCCTCTGATATCGCTTGTTCCAGCTCCTCACTCGCCTTGCTTCCCCGGTCCGAAAAAATCTTAACACCGTTGTCCGGAAAGGGATTGTGTGAGGCGGAAATAGCGATGCCGGCCGAGAATCCGAACTGTCGGGTAAGATGGGCCACCGCCGGAGTGGAGATGACGCCTGCTGAGACTGCTTCGCCACCAACGGCGGCAATACCACCTGCCAGCCAAGACTCGATGGCCCCTCCCGAGCTCCGCGTGTCGCGTCCAATCAAAATTCGGGGTGTCTTTGCGGAGGCAAGGGTCCGCGCCAGCGCGCGGCCCACACGATGTATCGTCCGGGGATCGAGAGGGGGCACTCCCGCTTCGCCGCGAATTCCGTCCGTTCCGAACAAACCGCTCATTGGCCGCCCCGAGACCGATCGATGCGGACTCGCACCCGTTCCGGGACGACGCGCAGTATTTCGATACCGCTGACGGGGGAGCCTTTTAGCTCGACCTGGGGAGCGAGGTCGTGCGTGCCCGGGGCCAAATCTTGGATGGTGACGCGGGCGTCCAGGTCCTCGACGCGAACGTCCTCCACCATGCTGCGTGGGCCCGATATCACCACCTCGACGGAATCCGTAGCAAGAGACGCGTTGGGGAGAGCGGGGCTTGCGCTCAGCGGAACATCCCTCAAAGTTCGCTCGATGCTTTCCTCCTGAACCTCCAGCGTGACCTCGACGCTGTTCACCCCCCTTGGTCTTACGAATGGATCGTCGATGAGTACTTGCAGAGATTCCGAGTAGGTTTCGCGTAGCCCTTCGGCAGAGATAGGTTCGGTGGTGACTTGCTCCAGCTTCTCCAGAACAGAAGCGGGACCGCTGACCGTGATCTCAGAGGGTTCGAGGCGGATGTTCGCCAGGACGAAGCCCGCCGCCGGCTCGCCCACCACCCGAGGCACGACGCGCACCGTCCGTTCCGCTAGCGACTCGATGACCAGGTTCACGGACGCCGGGGTCACTCGCATCACCCTTACGCCATAGGGGGTGTTCACCTGGTCGGGGGTGAGATAGACCGTCTTCTCTCCCGGCTCGGCGTCCGATAGGTCCACGGCGGCCTGGATCTCCTGAGGCGAGAGCGCGCGCAAGAAGTCTGACGAGCCCCGCAGTCGCACCTCGACCTGCTGTGCGGATTCCTCGATGACCTCAAGACTTTCCGCAAGGTTTCGAAACTCGAGGGGGATGGAGACGACGATCTCCGTTCCCCTTTCGCCCGCCACGATATACCAAAGGGAGAATGCCAGGACAAGAGAGATCACCTTCAGCCCCAGATTGTCCAGAATCCGAGACCTCATATGGGAGAGCCCTCTCGGGCGCTCGCCTCCGGCTCCTTCGCCGGCGCGGCTGCGCTCGGTCCGAGAGCTTGGCGGAGCTTGGCGCGCAAGGTATCACCATCCATGCCGCGTAGGATGTTCCCATCCTCAAGATAGCTTATGATGCCGGTTTCCTCCGAAACCACGATGGCAACCGCATCGGTGTCCTCGGTGATACCAATGGCCGCCCGGTGCCGCGTCCCCAGTTCTTTGGACAGTTGGGGGTTGATGGAGAGTGGTAGGAAGCAGGCGGCGGCGGCCACCCGGTTTCCCTGTACGATCACCGCGCCGTCGTGCAACGGCGCCCGCGGATTGAAGATGGAGAGCAGCAAATCGTAGGTGAGGATGGCGTCGAGGATGATGCCTCCCTCGATGTAGCTCCGCAGGCCGATATCCCGCTCGATGACGATGATGGCACCCGTCCTCCGCCTTGCCAAGGTGGTGGTGGCGAACACGATTTCGTCGATGGTCTCGCTGGTGTGCGGTCCCAGAAAGCGAAACAGCGGCGCTTTACCCAAGTGAGCCAGCGCCTTCCTAAGCTCGGCCTGGTAGAGAACGATGATCGCGAAACCGACATAGGCCAGGCTGTTCCGCAACAGCCAGTCCACCGTCTCCAGCCTTGCCCAGCGGGAGACGAAGAACAACATCACGACCATGAGCGTCCCCACGACGATTTGGAACGGGCGGCTTCCCCGGATGAGCTCCAGAAGCTTGTAGATGAGGAAGCTCACCAGGAAGATATCGACGGCATCGACCCAAGAGAACTCGGTCGCCCGAAGAAAGGCCTCGAGGTAACCCACCAGCTCGCTCACCCGGATTCCTCTGGCGCTCCCGTTTCATTCAGGATAGCGTCCGTCAACCGTGCCACTTGCATCATTTCCGGTACGTCGTGCACCCGTACCACATGGGCGCCTCGTAAGATAGCGGCCGCGATCGACGCGGCTGTTCCGTGCAGCCTTGCCTCCACCGGGACGTCCAACGCACGACCGATGAAGCTCTTCCGAGACGTGCCGATCAAGATCGGTTTTCCAAGATCCGATAGCGTGCCGAGGCGGTTCAACAATTGCAGGTTGTGCTCGACCGTCTTGCCGAAGCCGATCCCGGGATCGACGAGAATGGAATCCGGCCCGACACCCGCTGCTTCCGCAGCGGCAACGACCCGCGCCAGGAACGCACACACTTCGCTCACCACGTCCCGGTAGGTTGGATTCTTCTGCATCGTCTCCGGACTGCCCTTCCTATGCATGAGGACCAGGCCCGCTCCCCAGTCGGACACCACGCCGGCCATCTCCGAGTCGCCGGCCAGGCCGGAGACATCGTTGACGATCTCGACGCCATGCTCGAGCGCCCACTTGGCGACCTTCGCCTTGGTGGTATCCACGGAGAGGAAGACATCGGTTTTCTGGCGGAGACTCTCGATCACCGGTGCGATGCGCTCCAGCTCCTGCTCGGGCGCGACCGGTGAGGCGCCGGGGCGCGTGGACTCGCCGCCGATGTCGAGGATGTCCGCTCCCTGGCTGGCCATTTCCAGACCGCGGGCGATCGCATGGTCGGCGTCCAAGAAGAGACCACCATCGGAGAAGGAGTCTGGTGTCACATTGATCACGCCCATCACGCGGGTTCGACGACCTAGGACAAGCTCTCTTCCCCGCGTCCGGAGCGTGTGGATGGATCGCGAGGCGAGAGGGGACACGCGACGTGAATCGGTCAAAATCGACTCATAGAAGAGGGCCCGATCATCTCGACCGGCTCGACAGGCTGGGCCGAAGGGCCCGAGGCGAAGGCGAAGGAACCGAGCTCAACAGGTTTCACGAGCTCAAGAGGCGCTGCCGGACGCTCGCTGAGCCAGGGCGAAGCCTAGCCGGAGCCTTACCGATCTAGCTCTGCGGAATGCTCTTGGGCTCCGGCAGTATGGTCGGCGTCAGCGGGGCCTTCTTCTCTCCCTTGCTCTCGGCCTTCTTTTCGGGCGTCGTCTCCGAGGACGCGGGTGCCCGCTCTTTGAGCGGAATCCCCTCCATCACCATCTTCACTTCTTCCGCATCCAGAACCTCACGTTCCAGTAGGCTCTTGGCGATCCGCTCCAGCAGATGTCGATTCGTCGTCAGCAGATCCTTGGCTCGCTGGTAGTTCCGTTCCACGATCTTGGTCACTTCCTCGTCGATTTTGATCGCGGTGTCCGCGCTGTAGTTCGGTTGATTCACGATATCCCGTCCCAGGAAGATTTGCTCCTCTTTCCGTCCAAACGTCATCGGACCCAGTCGCTCGCTCATGCCCCACTCACAGACCATCCTACGAGCCAGATCCGTCGCCCTCTCGAGATCGTCGTGCGCGCCGCTGGTGATCTGATTCAGAATGAGCTCTTCCGCGATGCGGCCTCCCATTTTGACCGCAATCATCGCTTCCAGATAGACCTGGCTGTGGCTGTAACGCTCGGACTCGGGAAGGAGCTGCGTGACTCCCAAGGCCATGCCGCGGGGGATGATGGTTACCTTGTGAATGGGATCCGCGTCGGGCAAGAGCGCCGCCACCAACGCGTGACCGGCCTCGTGGTAAGCGGTGGTCCTCTTTTCGCTCTCGCTCATGATCATCGACCGCCGCTCCGCTCCCATGAGCACTTTGTCCTTGGAATTCTCGAAATCTCGCATGCCGACGGCCTTCCGGCCGTAACGCGCCGCATTCAAAGCAGCCTCATTCACCAGGTTCGCGAGATCGGCTCCCGAGAAGCCGGGAGTTCCCCTGGCCAGGATGGAGAGGTCCACGTCGGAGGCGAGCGGAATGCGGTTGGTGTGGACCTTCAAGATACCCTCTCGTCCTTTCACGTCGGGCAACGAGACCACGACTCGTCGGTCGAACCGTCCGGGTCGCAGTAACGCAGGATCCAAGACGTCGGGTCGATTGGTCGCGGCGATGAGGATCACGCCCTCATTCGACTCGAATCCATCCATCTCGACCAGCAACTGGTTCAAAGTCTGTTCCCGCTCGTCGTGGCCTCCGCCCAGTCCGGCACCGCGGTGACGCCCCACCGCGTCAATCTCGTCGATGAAGACGATGCAGGGTGCGTTTTTCTTGCCTTGTTCGAAGAGGTCACGCACCCGGCTGGCCCCGACGCCGACGAACATCTCCACGAAATCAGAGCCGCTAATGGTGAAGAACGGTACATTGGCCTCACCCGAGATGGCGCGGGCCAGCAGGGTTTTTCCTGTTCCCGGCGGGCCCATGAGCAAAACGCCCTTGGGAATTCGCCCGCCCAGTTTCTGGAACTTCTGGGGCTCCTTCAAGAAATCGATGATTTCTTCAAGCTCTTCCTTGGCCTCGTCAATTCCCGCGACATCCTTGAAGGTGACCTTCTTCTGCTGCGTGCTGCTTAGCTTCGCCTTGCTCTTCCCGAAGGAGAGAGCCCGGTTGCCCGAGCCCTGCATTTGACGCATGAAGAAGACGAGGAAGGCAATCATGATGATGATGGGGGTCCAGTTGATGAGGTGTGCCCAAACGGAGGAGCCATTCGCATCGCGAGCGCTGACCTCCACCCCCTGCGAAAGCAGCTTGTCCACCAGAGTCTCGTACTGAGGAGGAGCAAAGGTTCGGATGGGGTCCCCGTTCTTGAGGGTTCCAACGATCTGGCTTCCTGCAGAGCTTCCGGTAATGGTTACCTCGGCGACGCTCCCTCGATCCACTTGCTCCATGAAATCACTGAAGGTGAGTTGCTTTTCCTTCTGCTGGATGCGGGACGACACGCTCCAGAAGAGCATGATGAGCAAGGCGGCCACCATCCAGAACATCAGGTTCTTCATGGTCGAGTTCAACATTTGCCTCCGAGAGTTTCTTTCATCATGGGCGGCTGGTGCTGTCCGATTCTCAAGTCCTCTTCTTCTCGAGGATGCCTAGATACGGCAGTCCCCGGTAGTGCTCGTCGCTATCCAGCCCGTAGCCGACCACGAAGCCGTCTCGAGTTGGTTTGAAACAAGCATAATCGACGGTGCAGTCCACTTTACGCTGGTCCTCTCGATCGATGAGGGCGGCGATTCGGAGCGAGCGCGGTTTCCAATCCTCCTGAATGTGGCCGGTGATGAAGTTCAAGGTGACGCCGGTGTCGACCACGTCCTGGAGTAGGAGGACTTCCCGCTCGCGAAAGTCCGTCTCCGGACTGAACGCGACGTCGATGCGCTGATCCTTGGTGCTCTCCACCTTGAGGAAGTCGCAAGTCAGCGGTCGCTGGACGGCTCGAATGAGATCGGCCATGAATACGATCGTTCCTTTCAGTATCCCCACCATGGCGACTTCGCGCCCCTGGTAGTCCGCGGTGATGCGACGGCCAATGTCCTGAATGCGCTCCTCAATCGCCGCCTCACTGAAGAGGACGGCCGGTTTGACCAAATCGCTCATGCCACCAACCAGCTCAATCGGAGCACCCGCTGGGCATCGGCGGTGATTCGAGATGCTTCGGAAATCCCGTGCCCCGCTACCCACAGAATCTCCTCATCGGAGCGGACGACTAGCGGGACGACTCGTCGTCGGTCCCGGTCGACCCGACGCTCCATTAGGTACCGCGACACGGATTTGGAGCCCGGTGCCCCCAGCGGTCGGAACCGATCGCCGGGCATGGGACTCCGCACCCTCAGCGAGATGTCACCCTCCCCGAGCGCGACCTTGACCGTGTGGCCGGCCGCCCCGGGCAAAGAGGACGGTTCTGCCTCTTCGACCCGGATCGATCCGCCCGCTTCGGGAATCACGAGCTCTCCGGGCACGGACACCGCATACTCAAAACCATTATAGCTCCTCCGCTCGTCTTTGGCCGTCGGTTGGGGGGCGTGCCCGGATAGACGGGAAGCCGAGGGCGGGCGGTGGCTGAGCGGGTTTGCCTGGAACCAGATACGGTCGAAGGAGCGACCACACTGCAGGCCGGGCAGGCACAAACGCCGGCCGCTCCTGCCGGGGGCAGTGAGGCCCAGGACATCTTGCACATGGCGTGCGGTCACCGCCCGCAGGTCGCCGCGCGCCCGGGCGATGGCGCCCCGGACGACGCGCCGGCGAAGGGCCAGATGCAAGGAGTCGAGCCCGTTCACTGGCAGCCACAGGCGACCGCGGTCATAGGAAGTCATGGTCTCAAGCACCCGCGCCGTCTCCTCCTCCATCCATTCCTCGTCCTCCCGCAAGAGATGAGTCGTTCGGGCCAGGGTGGCGATGAGGTTCGGGTTGAGTCGAGCCAGGAGGGGCAGCGTCTCGTGCCGGATGCGGTTTCGGGGAATGGTCCGATCTTGGTTCGTCGGATCCAGCCGATAGGCCAGCGTCCGTGATTCCAGGAAGGCGAGGACCTCAGGGCGGGTTACCTCCAGCAAGGGTCGGATGAGGCTGGCGTTTCCCAGAGGCACGATGGGTCGCATGGCGGCGAGCCCGGTGGCTCCCGAACCGCGGAGCAATCGCAAGAGGAAGGTCTCGGCCTGGTCGTTCTGAGTATGAGCCACCGCAATCCTGCGGCAGCCCCATTGCTCGGCGCTCTCTTCCAGAAACCGATAGCGGCTGTTTCTCGCTTGCTCTTCGATCGAGAGCCGGTTACGGCGTGCTTCCCGGGCCACGTCCACGCGAGAGCAGGCAAAAGGCAACTCGAGCCGGTCGGCCAATTCGGCGCAGAAGGCCTCGTCGCAGTCTGCGCCTTCCCGCAAGCCATGGTTGAGGTGTGCTAGATGCAAGTCGAAGCGGTGCTCTCTTGCCAGCTCGACCAGGCTGTGGCTGAGGGCAACCGAATCGGGACCGCCGGAGACAGCCAGGAGCACTCTCTCTCCCGGACGGATCATCCCGTAACGCCGGACGGAACGCGCCACTTTTCGAAGGAGCATCTTGAAATTCGGCCCTCCGCCGATGCAGGGCTGGGACCCGAGACACTTCGGGTGAGAGCCGTTGCGATCTGGCCGACGGAGTTGAACCGTCCGGGGAGAGCCTTGGTAAATTCCTCTAAACATTATATATTAATGGTATCCAAGGGAAACTGTCAAGAAACCAGCGGCGTGCCACCCTTCCTCGCCTGGCGCGAACTAGGAGGACCGGCTATTGAATTGTTTCCAATGCCAGATCACAGATGAAGAGAAGGATCTCAGGAAATGCCCTGTCTGCTTCAAGTACGTCTGTGATGACTGTGGATTGAGCAAAAGCGGGCGCTGGTTCTGCGCGAACGTTTGTGCGGACTATTTCTTCTTTGGCGAAGACGAGGACGAATGGCCCGACGACTGAGATACGCGCCGAAACGAGGTCTTCAAGGGCCGCCGCCGTCAGGTTTTGCGGGTACCGGTCTCGCCTTCACTCGAACCACACGTCGATGGGAGACTCTCTCCACGCGGAGCAACAGGCCCTCTACCAGTAGCTCTTCTCCCTCGGCCGGTATCCGGCCCAGCCTGGTCAGAATGAGGCCGGCCAGGGTGTTGTAGTCGGGCTCCTCGGGAAGATCCAAACCAAGGTTGTCGTTGAGGTCCTTCACCGAGATGGATCCGCTCAGCAAATAACTGCCATCGGTGAGCGTTCTGATCGGGGGCACTTCTTCTTCCTGCTCTTCGCTCAGCTCGCCCACGATTTCCTCCAGCAGGTCCTCGAGAGTCACCATCCCTTCCACGCCGCCGTGCTCGTCGACTACCAAGGCCATGTGAACCCGCTGCTTTTGCATCTGCTCCAGCGCCTGTTCCACCTTGGCCCCGTCGGGCAGGAAGTAGGGCTTTCGGAGGACCTCGGCGAGCCGGAAGGGAGTCGTCTTCCCCCAGTAGGTGGTGATGTCCTTCGAATAGACCAGCCCTTCGATGGTATCGAGCGTCTCTCGGTAGACGGGCATGCGCGAGAAGCGCTGCTTCTGAATGAGTGACACGATCTCTTCTAGGGGGGCGTCGACCTCAACGGCCACAATCTCCGTCCGGGGTACCATCACTTCGGAGACCCTGGTCTCGCCCAGCTCGAACACCTTGCGCAGCATCTGTCGCTTCCCGCCCGGCTCGCCACCCATCTCCGCACTGGCGACCAGGATCTCGAGCTCTTCGAGTGGGATCTCGTGTCTCAAGGGACGGGGGACCTCCCCGAAGAGGCGCAGGAAGCCGTTTGAGATCAAAGTGAGTAGCTTGACCACCGGACTCAGGAGCCAGATGAAGAATACGACGGGTCCGATGACCAGGAAGGACCACCTTTCCGGATGGCGGGCGGCGATGCTCTTAGGGATCATTTCTCCGAAAAGAAGGATCAGGGCGGTCAAGGCAAAGGTGGCGAGAGTGATCGCCTCTGCCCGGCGTTCTGGATCGGAGACCGACAATGTGACCGCGTAGGTCACCAGCGAGCTCGCCGCAGTGTTCACGAAGACGTTTCCGGTGAGGATGGTTCCCAATACCTTCTCCGGGTAGGTGAGGACCCGGCGGATGGTGGTAGCGCGGTGCCCCCTTTGTTCCTCCAGGTGACGCAGTCTGTACCGATTCAGGGACATCAAGGCGGTCTCTGAGCCGGAGAAAAAGGCAGAGAGGGCAAGAAAGACCAGGAATCCGATGAACGCTGCGGTGAGCATGAGGATGGCGCTTCTCGGGAAGCCTATCACAGGAGTCCGTTGGGGAGACCGGATGCAGAGGTCTTGAGGCCATCCAGCGCGATCGCTGAGAGCCCTCCGTCGCTTTCCGGCCAGCCGCCTGGCGTTTGGATTAAGATCGAGGCGCCATGCGAATCTCGGTCATCGGGGCGGGCAGTTGGGGTACCGCCCTGGCGCGACTCGCCGCGCTCCAGGACCACCCAGTACGCCTGTGGGCCTACGAAACCGAGGTCATCGAGTCGATCAGGGTCCGGCGCGTGAACGAGCTCTTCCTCCCCGACATCGAGCTGCCTTCCAGTCTCTTCGTCACCAACGACCTCGCGGAGACGACGCGGAGTGCCGAGATCTTGCTGATCGCCGTGCCCTCCCAACACGTGCGGGAGGTCCTGGTGAAGGTTGCTCCCCACGTTCCTCCCGACGCTCTGCTGGTAAGCGCCACCAAGGGGATCGAAGAGGAAACTCTCCTTCGCATGAGCGAGGTGATCGAGCAAGTCATGAGACCGAACGGGGAATCGAGAGTGGTCGTGCTTTCAGGTCCCACCTTCGCCCGGGAGGTAGCCTCCGATCAACCAACCGCCCTGGTTGCCGCCAGCCACCGGCGGGAGCTGGCACGAAGGGTTCAGGAGGAATTGTCCTCCTTGACCTTTCGCATCTACACCAACGACGACGTCATCGGTGTCGAGCTGGGGGGCGCGTTGAAAAACGTCATTGCCATCGCCGCCGGTGTTTGCGCCGGGCTCGGCCTGGGACACAACCCGGTGGCGGCGCTCATAACCCGAGGGCTCGCCGAGCTTTCCCGGTTGAGTGTCGCCCTGGGCGGGCGCCGGAAGACCTTGGCGGGCCTGGCGGGGATGGGGGATCTGGTTCTGACCTGCACCGGTCAGCTTTCCCGCAACCGTACCGTTGGCGTCGAGCTGGGAAAAGGAAAGCCGCTTGCCGCCATCCTCTCCTCCATGCGCATGGTGGCAGAAGGGGTGCCGACCACGCACGCCGCCCTCGCCCTGGCTCGAAGACATGGGGTCGAAATGCCCATCACCTTCCAGATGCACCGGCTGCTCAACGGTGAGACGACTCCCGCCGAAGCCATTCGCAAGCTCATGAGCCGGCCTCTCAAAGGGGAATAGACTCCCCCCGCCATTCAGGAGACTCGGTGTCTTTGCAATCAGTGGTCCGTTCGAAGGTTAAGTTAAAGAGCTCGCGATGAGTAGCTTGCGCTATCAAAGGGATATCAAAGGGGGATTGACAATTTTTACAAAGAATAGTTGACAAAAAGTTGACGATCGCCCCGGCGTCTGGACAGTTCCAGGTCCAGGCTCGCACACCGTTGTTTGGTAAAAGCATATTCCAAAAACGAAACTCATCGTAGTAACTTATTTTATTGCAATGACTTATCTTGATGTTAAATTGACGATTAATATTTAAGTATATTGTCAATAAATTGACAATAGGATATTAAAGGATCGAGTGGATACAAAGGAACGGATCCGTGGCTACCTGTCCAGGCGCCCATCCGCCTCAGGAAAGGAGCTTCGAGGCCACTCAGGCATTAGCAGGCAAGCCCTCAACGTGCACCTACGCACTCTCATCCAGTCCGGCGAGGTCATCAAAACGGGATCGACTCGTGGCGCTCGTTACATCTTGGCGTCGCGGGCTCCCGCGGCGGCCGTGGTCTCGAGGGATTTGGCACTCCGGGGCCTCGAGGAGAGCGAGGTCTACGAAGAGCTGGCGACGGCGCTCAACTTACGGACCGTCCTTCGCCGCAATGTCGAGGCGATCCTCCACTATGCCTTTACGGAAATGCTCAACAACGCGATCGAGCATTCGAAAGCCGATCGATGCAGGCTTGACTTACGCTTGG
>DATDRI010000008.1:0-4763 GCA_035291825.1 Vicinamibacteria bacterium
ACCTTTGAAAAAGACCTGTCTTTTTTTATAGGATATTTAAAAGAGTCACTCGGAGCTCGGAGGGGAACCGCAGAACCACTGTAGTCGAGGTAGTCGATCTCGGTCTGTCGCCCGCGCTCGAGATCTCTGAGGCTAGTCTACGCTCGACATAATAAGCTAATTATGATACAGCTCTATAAGCTAATAGTAGTGCAGCAAAAGCTAACTTCTGTGCCGTCCCGCTAGCCCAACAGGCGCCCCCGGGAGTCAACGAAAGGCTCAGCGACGCACTCGAACCCCGCCCCTGCGCCCGCTTCCACTTGCCGGAATAGAATGATTTCTCCTATCCTTCAGGTTGCTCTTGGTCTCGGACCGTACCGGCAACCTCGACCTTTGGATGATGCCGGTCGAAGGCGTGGAAGAAAGCACTTGTACTTCAAGTGGACAGAAGACTTCGGAGATCTATGGGTGATGGACGTGGTCCGGGAATGACGCACTAAGCTCCTCCATAAGAAGGAAGATGGCGCTCGAATCCGGTTCTCGCCTTGGAGCCTACGACATCATTGGCCCCCTCGGTGCCGGTGGCATGGGCGAAGTCTACCGCGCCAGGGACAGCAAGCTCGGGCGCGAAGTCGCCATCAAAGTCCTTCCCGAAGAGTTCACGCAGCATTCTCAGAAGCTAGCCCGCTTCGAGCGCGAGGCGAGGTTGCTTGCTGCGTTGAATCATCCGGGCATCGCCACACTTCATGGTCTCGAGGAAGCTGAAGGCAAGCCCTTCTTGGTCATGGAGCTTGTCGAAGGGGAAACGCTCGCTGAGCGCACAGCGCGCGGCCCGCTTTCCGTCAACGAGGCACTCACGATCTCTCAACAAATCGCCGAGGCACTCGAAGCGGCGCACGAAAAAGGCGTCATTCACCGTGACCTGAAGCCAGCCAACATCAAAGTGGACGCCGAAGGCCGAGTGAAGGTCCTCGACTTCGGCCTCGCCAAGGCCTTTGCGGACGAGGTACCGGAGGGCGAGCTTTCGGCGTCCCCCACTCTTAGCCGGGACGCGACCCGAGCGGGCGTCATTCTTGGCACCGCTGCCTACATGAGCCCCGAGCAAGCGAAAGGCAGGGCGGTCGATAAACGCACCGACATCTTTTCTTTCGGCATCGTGCTTTACGAGATGTTGACGGGAAAGAGGGCGTTTGCGGGCGAGGATGTTTCCGATGTGTTGGCGAGCATCATCAAGACCGAGCCCGAATGGAAGGCGTTGCCAGCCGACCTCGACCCGCGGGTCCAGAACCTTTTGGTCCGATGTCTTAGGAAAGACCGCAGGAAACGCCTGCGAGACATCGGCGATGCACGGAATGAGATCGAGGAAACCCTCGCCGAGCCCGGCACGGTTGCGGCGGCCGAGGGAGAGAAGCCGAAGGCCACCTTCCAATGGCAAGTCATTGCCAGTCTCTTCGCCGTCGCCTTGTTGGCAACTCTGTGGATCTTATGGCCAACCGAAACCACGCCTGAATCACCCGTGCGGCTTTCCGTGAAGCTCGGGGCTGGCAATCATCAACTAGCCTTGTTCGATGGCAGTGGCGCGGCGGCGGTGCTTTCTCCAGACGGGAAAACGTTAGCCTTCGTGGGCCGGACACCTGACGGGGCCTCTCAGCTCTTCATCCGGTCTCTGGACAACTTGGAAGCCACGCCGCTCAGCGGCACAGAAAACGCCCGCGAGCCTTTCTTCTCGCCCGACGGTCTCTGGCTGTCGTTTTTCACCGTCGATGCTCTGAAGAAGGTATCGCTCCAAGGTGGGGCGGTGCTAACTATTGCGGGGGTCTCGAACGGCCGCGGCGGCACTTGGGGACCGGATGACACGATTGTCTATACGCCATCGACTACGACCGGACTCTACCGCGTTCCCGCCGCCGGCGGGACACCCGTCGAGCTCACTCAGTTGAGCGAAGGCGAGCGAAGCCACCGCTGGCCGTGGTTTCTGCCGAGTGGGAAGGCGGTGCTTTTCATGAGCCAGGCGCAAGGCGAGTCGTACGACGACGGGACCATTGAATCGGTTCTGCTCGAGACGCGCGAAAGGAGAGTCCTTCACCGGGGCGGGACCCATCCGCGCTACGCACCCTCAGGTCACCTGCTCTTCGCCCACCAGGCCACACTCTTTGCAATGCCATTTGATGCCGACCGGATCGAGCCCGCCGGAGAGCCCAGTCCTGTCCTTGGAGGTGTTCTGACATACGGTGGTACTAGCGGCAGTGATGACGGCGCCAGCCAGTTCGCGTTTTCTGGGAACGGATCGCTTTTCTACGTTCCAGGGGGGGCTACCATAGAAGCTACTCGCAACTTGGTTTGGGTCGATCGGGACGGGAGAGAGGAGGTGCTGGCAGCCGAGCCCCGTGCCTACGTCTACCCGCGGATCTCCCCGGATGGAAGCCGACTCGCCCTCGACGTGCGTGATCAGGAGATCGATATCTGGATCTGGGATTTCGCTCGCAATACGTTGAGTCGGCTCACGTTCGATCCAGGCGGAGATACTTATCCCATCTGGACACCGGATAGTCGGCGCGTGGCCTTCGCATCTATCCGCGACGGTCCTCGGAATCTCTATTGGAAAGCGGCCGACGGGAGCGGTACGGTCGAACGGCTTGGCGAAAGTGAGAATGAACCGTCTCCCCAGGCATTCTCGCCCGATGGAAAGCGGCTGGTGATTCGGGAAACCCATCCGGAAGGAGGCCACGATCTCAGCATGCGCTCGCTGGACGAGGACGGCCCTATCGAACCTCTCCTTGTCACTGAGTTCAACGAGCGTAACGCAGAAATTGCGCCTAACGGACAATGGTTCGCTTATGAATCGGACGATTCAGGTCAATTCGAGATCTACGTGCGCCCGTTCCCCAACGCGGAGGGAGGTCGGTGGCAGATCTCGAAAGCCGGCGGTACTGAGCCGCTTTGGTCACGGGACGGCAGCGAGTTGTTCTATCTGGATCGGGGTTGGCGGCTGATGGCGGTCCCTGTTCGCATCGATCCCAGCTTTGACTTCGCCAACCCGGAGGTCGTCCTCGAGGAATCATACCCTGCCGTTCCTGGAGTTGCCGGTCGCCACTACGACGTGTCTCCCGACGGCAAGCGTTTCTTGATGATCAAGGAAGGTGGTGCGGGCGACGAGACCACTCCCGCGGAGCTCATCCTCGTCCAGAACTGGTTTGAAGAATTGACGCGGCTCGTTCCAACGAACTGACCGATGGCACTGCAAGCTGGCACCAAGGTGGGTCCCTACGAGATCCTCTCGCCCCTCGGGGCCGGTGGCATGGGCGAAGTCTACCGCGCCAGGGACAGCAAGCTCGGGCGCGAAGTCGCCATCAAAGTCCTTCCCGAAGAGTTCACGCAGCATTCTCAGAAGCTAGCCCGCTTCGAGCGTGAAGCGAGGCTTCTCGCCTCGCTGAACCATCCCGGGATCGCTACACTCCACGGCCTTGAAGAAGCCGAAGGCAAGCCCTTCTTGGTCATGGAGCTTATCGAAGGCGAAACGCTCGCCGAGCGCATTACCCGCTGTCCCCTTCCCGTCAACGAGGCACTCACGATCTCTCAACAAATCGCCGAGGCACTCGAAGCGGCGCACGAAAAAGGCGTCATTCACCGTGACCTGAAGCCAGCCAACATCAAAGTGGATGCCGAAGGCCGAGTGAAGGTCCTCGACTTCGGCCTCGCCAAGGCCTTTGCGGACGAGGTACCGGAGAGCGAGCTTTCGGCGTCCCCCACTCTTAGCCGGGACGCGACCCGAGCGGGCGTCATTCTTGGCACCGCTGCCTACATGAGCCCCGAGCAAGCGAAAGGCAAGGCCGTCGACAAACGCACCGACATCTTCTCCTTCGGCATCGTGCTCTACGAGATGTTGACGGGAAAGAATGCCTTTCCCGGCGGGGATGTCTCGGACGTTCTGGCTCGTATTCTGGCGGTCGAGCCTGACTGGAAGGCGGTGCCCCCGGAACTCGATCCACGGGTTCAGAGTCTTTTGCGCCGGTGTCTCACGAAAGATCGAAAGAAACGACTGCGGGACATCGGCGACGTACGAAACGAAATCGAAGAAATCCTCGCCGAGCCGACGGGTGTATTCGCGCAAAAACCGCTCGCCGTTTCTGCTTCGAATCGTGCTCGCCTGAAGGTCGCCTGGGGCCTATCGATGCTCGTCGCGGCGCTCGTCACTGGCATCGGCGTCTGGAGCCTGATGCGCCCGTCACGCCCTGAACCGCGCCCACTCAAGCGCTTCACCATTGCCCTTCCTCCGAATGTGGTTTTACCCACAGCTCGTGGGCGTCTCCTCGCTCTCTCATCCGATGGGACCAAGCTCGCGTTCGTTGGGCAAACCGGCGTAGAGTCCCAGCTGTTTCTGCGATCCATGGATGATCGGAGTACCCGAGCGATACCAGGCACGGAAGGTGCCCGACGCCCCGCGTTCTCGGCGGACGGCGTTTCCATCGGTTTTGATGTCCAAGGGCAGCCTTTCAAAGTCTCCCTTGCCGGGGGGCCCCGCGTGGCTCTAGCCGAGGCAGGGACGTATCCCACCTGGGCTCCGGATGGTACGATTTTTTTCTGGGATGGTGGTCTCTGGCGGATTCCAGCGGGAGGAGGTGAGCCGCAGGCGGTCATGGACTCGTCGGACGCCGCTCCAGTGGATCGTCCTGGGCGGCCGCAGGTTTTGCCGAACGGCAAGGCGGTGCTTTTCGAGGGTTATGGCGAGTCCTTGGAGCGGATAAGCATCGAGGTGGTGTCCCTTGAAACGGGCGAGCAACGTT
>DATDRI010000009.1:0-2733 GCA_035291825.1 Vicinamibacteria bacterium
CCGCCATGATGTCACCGCACTCAAGGCCTCGGCGGTTGCCGGTTTGCTTTCCTCGATCAGCGAGGAACGCGTGAATGCGGTCTCCCTGCCGCACGTTCTATCGAGAAGAGGCTGGCATGTTCAGGAACGCAAAGCGGAGGACGCGGCGCCCTATACCAATCTCGTTTCGGTCCGTCTTAGCAGCCCCGCCGGTGAGGCTCGTGTTTCCGGCACGCTGGTGCACGGAGCTCCTCATATCGTCGAGATCAACGGCTTCGAGGTGGACGTCTCGCGCGGTGCGGTGAGCCAAGGGGAGGATCACGTATTGATCATCGAGAACGAGGATCGTCCCGGGCGCATCGGGGCGGTGGGGACCGCCCTCGGCGAGATGGAGGTGAACATTTCCCACATGGCGGTGGGACGGCGCGACCCCGGTGAGACCCGAGAGGCCATCATGGTCCTCAGCATCGACCGCCGACTCAGGGAGGAAGAGATCGGCTCGCTGGCGTCCATACCTGGCATCGAACGAATCGTTCAGATCCGTTTTTGAGCAGCTCGCCTGACCGGCGTCTCTTCTTCGGCCTCTGCATGCAGCGACCACCTCCGTTCAAGGAAGAATGGAAGCCCATGGCTCGGCTGGCGGGGCCGGTGGTAGCCGCCGAGCTCGGCTGGATCTTCATGGGGATGGTCGACACGCTGATGGTCGGGCGGATCAGCGCCCAAGCCATCGGCGCGGTGAGTCTCGGAACGGCGATCTATCTGGCGGTGGCGATCTTCGGAATGGGCCTCTTGTTAGGCTTGGACACGCTCGTGTCTCAGGCCTTCGGGGCAGGCAGGATGGAAGACTGCCACCGATTCCTGATTCACGGCGTCTATCTGAGTCTGATCCTCACTCCGCTATTGAGCGGGATCATCTGGTGGACCATCCCATTCCTTTCCTCCTGGGGCTTGAACCAGGAGGTGCTCGCCCTGACCCTTCCTTACCTGGAGGCAATGGTTTGGAGCACGCTGCCGTTGCTTATTTACACCACCTTTCGCCGTTACCTGCAGGGCATGGGGATGGTCAAGCCCGTGATGGTGGTTCTGGTTACCGCCAATCTGGTGAACGTGGTCGCCAACTGGATCTTGGTATTCGGTAACCTGGGTGCCCCGGCCATGGGTGTGGAGGGCGCGGGATGGGCGACGTTCATCTCGCGCGTCTTCATGGCGGGAAGTCTGGTCGGCTACACGCTCTATTACGAGCAAGTTCATGGAATGGGTCTGTTCGACACCACGCTTGCTCTCGAGCTGTCTCGGCTTCGGCAGCTCTGGTCGCTCGGTTTTCCGGCGGCAATGCAGATCGCGTTGGAGCTCGGCGCGTTCGCCACCGCCACCGCGCTCGCCGCGAAGCTGGACTCGGCTTCACTCGCCGCCCACCAGATTGCTCTAACCGCCGCCGAGTTCACCTTCATGGTGCCTCTCGGAGTATCTTCGGCGGGAGCGGTCCGGGTGGGACATGCACTCGGTAGGAAAGATCCGAGGGGGGCGGCTCGGGCGGGCTGGACCGCGCTCCTTTTCGGGACCGGATTCATGGCGTGCAGCGCCGTCGCTTTCCAGGTGTTCCCGTCGCTCATCCTGAGATCCTTTACCCGTGATCCGGCGGTCGTCTCCATCGGCATTTCTTTGCTGGTGGTGGCCGCCTACTTCCAGTTATTCGACGGTGTCCAGGTCGTCAGCACCGGGATTCTGCGAGGCGCTGGTGACACGCGGACTCCCATGACGGTGAGCCTGGTGGGGCACTGGTTGGTGGGACTTCCCGTTGGTTACACGTTGTGCTTTCTGCAGAACTGGGGAGTGATCGGGCTTTGGGTCGGTTTTTGCGTGGGCTTGATGGCGGTGGGGGTAGTACTCCTTCTGGTGTGGTCGCGGCGCGTTCGCTTGCTGCAGCGCGAGCTCACGCCTTCCTTCGGCTGATGGAGGCGGGCGCCCTGTCGCTCGATCTCCAGAATGAACGTTCTGACTTTCAACCCCGCTCCCTTGAAGGCGCGCGCCATGGCCCGCGCGATGTGCTGGTGACGGTTGGGAGCGAAGGCGACCAGGGACGGTCCGGCTCCGGAGAGAGCCACCGCCGCGGCACCTGCCTTTCGCGCCGCCCGTGGCAACTGCATCGACAACGCGGCGATGAAAGCCCCAGATCGACCCTCCGCAGGCGGCTCTACTGCAACCGAGCATGAATGTGGATCGTAATCGCTGAACAGAGAAGCCAGAAGCCTGCCCCAATCCCCATCACACCGTACTCGGCGGGTGTTCCCCCGCCCAAAAACTTCGACATTCCCATGACGAACCCGAAAAGACCGCCAAGAAAAAATAGCCAGATCATAATGTTGAGTAACGTCTTGTTCATGTGACTCTCCTTCCCCGATCCCCAGCTCCTGTAGCGCGCAGTTGCAAGCTACTAGGACTTGCGCTTGGATTTCAGGGCGGCCGAGTATACATCAGTTTTCAAGGGCAGAACAGGTTAAGAAGAAATCACTTCACCGTTTTCGGCAGCCCGGTATCCCCGCACGCCGCCAGAGTCCGCTGGGCCAGCTTTCTCAAGTGGTCTGGTCACGCTGGCGGACCGGTTACCGAAACCCGACCTCCTCGAAACTCCATCATTTTCGCGACCGCGGCCCGGTAGGCCCCGAGCTGGCGCTCCTTTTCTGCTTCATCCCACTGCAGTCGCATCCCCATGAGACGCGCCACCTCTTTCGCCACCCCGGTGCCCCGAGAAAG
>DATDRI010000010.1:0-2439 GCA_035291825.1 Vicinamibacteria bacterium
AGGGCATGCGAGTCGAAGACCGGTAGCAAGGGTGCCGAGTCCAGCACCACGAAATCAAAATATCTCGCGGAAGCTTCCAAGGCCTGCTCCATGGCCTGAGACGCCAGAAGCTCTCCCGGCGTCGGACTCTTCGGACCGGCCATGAGCAGAAACAGGTTCGGCGTTTCGGTGCGCACCACACAGCCATCATTCAAGTTTCTCTGGCCGGTGAGGACGTTCGTCAGTCCCGTCCGGTTGTGATAGCTGAAGACGCGATGTAGTCGCGGATTCCTGAGGTCCGAGTCGACGAGTAACACCCTCTTGTTGAGCTGGACCAGAGCGAGCCCCAGGTTGCAGGAGACGAAGCTCTTCCCGGCCCCTTTCTCGGCGCTGGTAATCAAAATGGTCTTGGGCACCGCCCCCGGCGTGCTGAGTAACAGAGAGCCTCGGAGAAACTTCAGGCGCTCGTTGAGGATTTCGCGGTTGTCTTCCAGATCCTGCCTACCATCGTAGAGCGTCGGCAGGTAGGAGCCCCCCTGGCCATTGGAGCGTTCCACCGACTCGGGCGGCAGTTGCTTGGACCGGAAAGCCGGCAAAACGCGTCGGACGGGGAAAGGCTCCGTGCCGTAACGAGGAATCATTCCCAGACACGGAAGCGGAACACAACGCCGGACGTCATCTGAAACCCTAAGGGTGCTATCCGCGTAATCCAGTACGAATGCCAGTCCGATCCCCAGACCACAGCCGAGCAACGCTCCAAACAGGGCGTTCATGGGAACATTGGGAGTGAAAGGTCCGCCCGGTACCTCCGCACCTTGGACGAGTCGAACCTTAGCCGGTTGCTGCTCCCTTAGGTCGGCGCTCAGACCCGTTTCGGATGCTCGCCGAAGGAGTCCCTGCAGAATCTCTTGCTCGTTCTCCAGTTCCGTCCTTGCCTGATCGTAGTCGGCGGTCGCCACCAGGAGATCCCGTGCTTGCTCCGACTGCTCCCTGAGCGCCTCGCTGAGCAGGCGCTCCCTCTCTCTGGCGGTCTCGTATCCTACCCGCGCGCCGGCGATCGCCTTGCTCGCTTCCTCTCGAAGCGCCTGGTCGAGGCTCTCCCGGACCTCCTCCAGCTTGGCGGCGAGCCGCTGCATCTCCGGCCATTCCGGCTTGTATTTGGCGCCCAGCTCGGCGTACTGCTCCCGCAGCGCGGCTTCCTTTTCCCTGAAACTTCGGACGCTTGCACTGGCTTGGACCTCCGGCAAGTCGTCCGGATTCGCCCTGGTCAGACTTCGATAGTGCGCTTCCGCCGCCGCGCGCTCCGCCTCCGCCTGGGCGAGCTGGCGACGGTGCTCCTCCACTCTCTCGGAGACGGCACCGGGGTCGCCTTTATCCGCGGCGAGCAGATGTCTCCCCTTGTTGTAGTCTCGAAGGAGTCGCTCCTTCTGAAGGATGCTCTCTTGCAGCTCTTCTATCTTTTCCCGGATGAACGACAGCGTGTCTCGTGCCACACCCGAATCGTTCTCGGCGGTAAACATCACGTAGTGACGAACCAACGCGTCGGCAAGCTGCGCCGAGAGCTCCGGGTCAGGAGTCTGAAAGATGACCTCAATCAGCTGCGTATCGGTGACGTGAGCGATGCGCATCATGGACAACATTCGGGACACGGTTCGCTTCACGAGTTGTTCGTGATCGGCGGCTGCCGGTGGCTCGGTTACCGAACCGAAGACCGGATGCTCCCAGAGTTTCAGATCTCGTACCACACGCTCGGCCAGCGGTCGGCTTTGCATGATTCTTTCCTCGGTCATGTAGAGGATGCCGATACTCGCACCAACATCCTCCACGATGACGTCCTGGACGAGGTTGATCTTTCCCCAGTCGATCTGAATGAGGGCGGCCGCCCGATAACTGGGAGTCTCCATCAGTGTCTGGACGACCGAGACCACCAGGACCGCCAGGGCGACGGCGCTGACCAAGTATCGTCGCTTCAAGACGACGTTCAGGTAATCACGCAGGTCGAACCCCTGCTGAGGAGGGCGCCACGTGCCAATGGGTTTCGAGTGCTGACTATCCATGTTCGGTTCGGGCTAGACGGACGAAGTGCCGGACGTTGCCAAAGTCCTACGTACAAGAACCGTGCCCGTCGGACCATCATCTCGGTAAACTTCAGAGCGGAAGGCCTTTGTAACCTGGAGGACCGCTCTCCTGGGGACGCCCCGAAGAGCGAGTAGCGTAGGGCAAAAACTACGTTTCATGGGGATTCCCCCATAAGGCCTGAGAGGTCCCATCGACGGTGGCCAAGAACAAGTCTCGCTCCACCTAGCGCTGTAGGACGCGACGCGTCACCCGTCTTTGCAATCCTCGCGGCGGCATGTTATAAAATTGGTACACCTAATCTAAGATCCAAACTATCGGGAACGAGAAGAAGCGATCGCCGTTCCTCGCCGAGGCGGTGGCTCAGGAATTGCAGTTCGGGGC
>DATDRI010000011.1:0-2757 GCA_035291825.1 Vicinamibacteria bacterium
CACGCTGGCACTGAGCGGCGGTAGCACGCCGTGGCGAATGATCGAGGCTTTGGCCGGCGAAGACGTTCCCTGGAAGCAGGTCCACGTCTTTCAGGTCGACGAGCGCGTTGCTCCAGACGGCCATCCCGATCGCAATCTGACACTGCTGCGTGACAAATTACTCTCCAAGACTTCCCTGCCCCCGGAGCAGCTCTACGCTATGCCGGTGGGTGAAGAGGACCTCGACAACGCCGCCGGCAAGTACGCGCGCCTCCTGGAGGAGCTGGCCGGCACACCCACGGCGCTCGATCTGATCCACGTCGGGTTGGGGCTGGACGGACACACCGCATCGCTAGTGCCGCGCGACCCAGTCCTCAAGGTGAGAGACCGCTATGTTGCCTGGACCGCCCCTTATCTCGGCCGCCGGCGCATGACCTTGACTTACCCGACGCTCAACCGTGCCCGCCGCCTGCTATGGCTAGTCACCGGAGAGAACAAGGCGCAGATGGTTCGTCGCTTGTACGAGGGAGACGAGAGCATTCCCGCCGGCCGAGTGGCCAGCGACCAAGCGTTTCTGATCGTGGATCGCGCCGCGGCAAGCGAGATCGAAGACTTCTCCGCGCCGCGGGGTGAGTGAAATAGACTGTCGGCCGTCATTCGACATGGTTGCCGATCTGGTGTGAGTCAGACGGCGGTCCCGGACCGAGTTGCCGTCACCGGAGCTCGCGCAGAGTCGCTATAATAGCCCGGTGAAATGGTTTGACAGGAAATTCACCTTCCACTAGAAGCATGACGAACGGACCTCCCATTCGGGTACGAGGGCTGACCAAGAGCTACGGCAGCTTCCAAGCGCTGCGAGGTATCGATTTCGAGGTGAACGCCGGCGAGGTCTTCGGCCTTCTCGGTCCCAACGGCGCCGGAAAGACCACGACCGTGGAGGTGTTGGAAGGACTCCGCCCTCGCAACAGCGGCGAGGTCACGGTATTGGGCTTCGACCCAGGAGTTCAAAGCCGAGAGCTCAAGGATCGCATCGGCGCATGTCTTCAGGCCACCAATCTGCCGGACAGAATCAAGGTGGGCGAGGCGCTCCAGCTCTTCTCCGACCTCTACTCGCGCCACCAGAACGGCGGAGTCCTCCTGAAACGGCTCGAGCTACAAGACAAGAGAAACTGTTTCTACTCCGAGCTCTCCGGCGGGCAGAAACAGCGACTGGCCCTCGCTCTGGCGCTCATCAACGACCCCCAGGTGCTCTTCCTGGACGAGCCGACGGCCGGGCTCGATCCCCAGGCGCGACACGAGATTCACAGCCTGATCCAGGACCTTCGTCGCGACAATCGGACCATCCTCCTGACCACCCATTACATCGAGGAGGCGGAGAAGCTCTGTGACCGGGTGGCGATCATCGACGAGGGGCGCATCATTGCCAAGGGAACTCCACTGGAAATCAGCAAGCAAACGGTAGGACACTCCTACATCGAGATTCACAGCGAACAGATTCTGCCCAGCCCTCTCCCCGAGTTCCCCTCGGCGGAGAAGATCAGCGTCGCCGCCGACGGAAAGAGTCTCGTCGTCCACTCCACGCGCCCGGCCCGTGCACTGGTCGATCTCGTCAAGTGGCTGGACCAGCACGGAGTCGAGCTGTCCGACGTCCACCTCAAGCGGCCCACCCTGGAGGACGTCTTCATCGAGAAGACCGGGCGGAGGCTGAGAGATTGAGATCCTACCTGGCGCTCATCAGGATCGACCTCAAGCTCGCCCTGCGCAACAAATCGGTCCTTTTCTTCAACTATCTCTTCCCTCTCATCTTCTTTTTTGCATTCGCTCAGTTCCTGCGCGACGGCCTGGGCGGAAGGATCTCCTATGTGGTGAGCATGGTTCTGGTGCTGGGGATTCTGGGCAACGGTCTGTTCGGCGCCGGCATGCGGGCGGTACAAGAGCGAGAGGCCAACATCCTTCGCCGCTTCAAACTGGCTCCCATCTCTCCTCTGCCCATCCTGGTGGCGTCGATGGTCACCGGATGGGTGCTGTATCTGCCGTCGGTTGTCTTGATTTTGGGGTTTGCTCATTTTCTCTACGGGATGCCGATGCCGGAGCGCCTGGTGACCCTTTTCGCTCTCATCTCCATCGGGGTGGTGGCGTTTCGCGCCATCGGGCTCATCTTGGCCGCGGTGGCCAACTCGGTCCAGGAAAGCAACATCCTCATTCAGTCCCTCTACATGCCCATGCTCTTCCTGAGCGGGGCAACCTTCCCCATGACCATGCTCCCCGCCTGGGCCCGGATCACCGCACAGTACCTTCCCGCTTCGTACCTGGTGACGGGCTTCCAGGGAGTGTTCTACCGCGAGGAGTCGCTACTTGCGAACTGGCCGGCGATTCTTGCTTTGACCACGACCGTCGTCCTCGCCACCTTCGTCTCTGTCCAACTCTTCCGCTGGGAGAAAGAGGAGAAGATCCGCGGCTCGGCCAAGCTCTGGGTCCTGGGGGTTCTCTTGCCGTTCGTCGTTCTCGGCTGCTATCAGCTGTGGACGGGCGACAACCTACGCAAAGCGGAGGGCGTGTGGCGCGCCCTGGAATAGAGGGAGCTAATCTACCGCTAGAGATCCCTTAGCCTCTGCTCCAGCTCTTCGACGAGCTGAAGATGGTGGTGCGCCCGAGCCGCTTCCGCACCATGACGGAAGGCCCAGCGGGCGTCCTTCTTCTTGCCCAGCTTGACCAGTGCGTCCCCGAGGGTGCGATAGGCGGCTCCCTCGTCCTTCTGGAGTTTGACGTAGACCTCCA
>DATDRI010000012.1:0-8594 GCA_035291825.1 Vicinamibacteria bacterium
TAATGGAATTGCAGCTGAGCGATCACCAGGACGAAGGGAGGGATGGTCCACAGCATCGGGACGGCGGAGAGTCGAAGATAGGTCAGATTGTGGCGCAAGATCTCCGCTTGCGCCCGCAGAATGGCTCGTAAGTCATCGTTGAAGAGCCGGATCTCGAAAAGGCAGGCATGGATGCGTCGCTTGACCGCGGCGATGGCCTTCTGATTGGAAGTTTTCTTGAATATCAGCAGCATGGCGATGGCGGTGACCAATGAAACTACCGCCAGGCCGATGATGGAAGGAAGACCGCGGAAAGGCGAGAGAAGAAGCTCGAAGATTGGCCTCAGGACGGCATTCACGGACGACATGGTGTTTCGGACGCTGGTTAGGAGATGTAGCCCAGCCCTTGAAGCCTCTTGCGAATCTCCTCTTCCGAGCCGGCGTCCTCGAGCTTGGCGAGCTCCTTCTCGAGAGCGTGGGTGATGAACTCCTCGGGTGAGGAATAGCCGGCAATATCGGCATATTTCTTCACCTTGGCCACCAGGTGTTTGTCCAGCTTTACTTTCGTCATCGATCCGAACATCACTCTCCTCCCCTGCCGCTCCCGGCGTTTCCTCCGCCCGGCGAGGGAAATTCACCCTCGATTCCCAGCTCCGCCAGGATCGCCGCGGCCAGGTCTTGAAGTCGCGAGGCCGTTTTCTTGAGAGGTCGGTTGGTGAGAAGAATACCCGGGACGGCTTCGTGGTCCATGGCGTGGTCGCCGCTCCACATGCCGGTATTGTCACTGAACACCTCTCGTCCCACCGCCCCCAGGGCCGAGTCATTAGAGCCTCGGGTTCCCTTCGCGTAGCCGACGATCAGGTCCGGACCGTTCTCGAGCTCCCCTCTACTCTTGTACCACTCTTCCCGCTTATAGACTTTGGTCACCGCCGGTTCTCCGGTCTCCGGATCGATGGTGGCCAGAAGTTTCTCCGCGATCTCGTCCATCACTGCTTGGCGCTCGCCGGAATTCACGATTCCCCATTTTTCGCGACCGCGCAAGTTGATGTAGAGCGCGTTGATACCTACCGCATAGGCCTGCGTTCCGGTCCAGTCCACGTTGGCGAAGATACCGGGGTCGTCTTCCATGTCCGGGTCTCGCACCGCCAGGAACCCGTTCTGGTGGAGCCAGGCGTTCAGACTAAAGGCACGCCGCCAGGAGGTAAATCCGTGATCCGACATCACCACCAGCAGGTCGCCGTCCCGCAGCCTTTCCACGGTATAGCCCACGATCCCGTCCAGCTCCTGGTAGAGCTCATCGATCACTCCCGCAAAGCGAGCGTCCTTTTCCGCACCGTAGGCAGGGTGCTCGGGGTCTCGACTCCTCCACATCATGTGGCTCACCTGATCGACGTTCCCAAAGTAGTAGAAGAGGAGACCGTCGCCGAACCCTTCCAGCACGTACTTGTACTGCTCGATGTTTTCTTCCCCCGCCATTCGCGCCTGCACCAGGAACTCCTCCGCGGTCAAGACATCCTCCATGAGTCCGGCGGTGTCCTCGGGCATGCCCTGGGTGTAGAAGCGCCCGGAGCCCTCGGCAAGATCGGCGGCGTAGGAGGCGGGGGTCGAGATCGGCATGGCCGGCGCCTGGGGATCGAAATTGATCGGCGTGACGTAGAGCTCGAAGTCGGGCTCGATCCGCTTCAAATAGAAGCGACACATTGCCGGCAGACCCTGGGTGGGAATGAGCTCGAACTCGATCGGCACCCAATCGCTCCACTCCCCTACTTCCAGGATGATCTCCTCATCGCCCACCACGATCTTGGCCAGCGACTCTTCGGGATCGAGATAGGCGGTAAAGGGCACGGTGACTTTCTCCGACTCGGTCAAGAACGGATTGTCGGGGCCGTAGAGCTCGGCCTCCACGACGTTGTCGAAGACGTCGACCTCGTAGATTTCGCCGCCGGAAACGTCCTTCCCCGCCGAGGCGAAGAGCTCCGAGGTGTAGAAGGAGAAGGTGCCGTAGGTGCCGATGATGTCCGGCGTTCCCATGCCGCTCAGCTCGCGAGTGGCCGAACCGGAGGGCGGAAAGTTGGCGGGCATCCGGACGATGGTGGTCTCGATCCCGTGGGCCTCCAGAACCTCCCAGAATGCCTGCCCGCGGCGAAGGAGCTCGACGCTGCCTCCGGAAAGCGGGATCTGCCATTTGCCCAATTTGATGGTCGTGCCACCGGGGTGGGTGCGGCTGGTGGAGAGGTAGGGGATCATGCTCTGCGGATCCCGGTGAACGAAATCGAAAATACCGTGACCGCCCGAGTCCATGCCGGTGATGAAGTCCGACCAGGCCACCGGGCTTTGCGGAGGCACCGAGGTGGCGAGGGGCGAGAAACCTCCCTGCTGGGAGACTCGAGAGAAGTTGGGAAGCTTTCCCTCCGACATGAGCTTCGCGGTCAGCTCATAGTCCATGCCGTCGAAGCCGAGAATGATGACCCGTGGACCGTCTCCCACCGTGTCCCGCCCGCCACCGCAGGAAAACCCCCCTAAAGCGAGGGCGAATAGCGTGGCTCGGCCAAGGATCCTGGTCCACATCATCAACTCCTCGCCGCCTGGAACGATTCGGCGCTGAACAGCGGCTTGCCATCCATGTGTTTCGGAGGCTCCAACCCGAATAATCGAAGGGCGCTGGGCGCAATGTCGACGAGCGCGGGATCCGGTGTATTGATCTTTCGATTACAAAACAGAACACCCGGGACCAACCTCGGGTCGATGCAATGATCCCCACTCCAGGACTTGACGTTGTCTTGAAAGACCGGGCCCACCACCATGCCGGTGGCGCCGTCCCAGGAGATGCGGTATCCGCCGTTGTATCCGATGAGGAGATCGGGGGCGTTCTCCAGGTAGGGCCCTCGGTAGACCCGTGCGGTATCGAAAACCTCCTTGATCCCGATGTCCGCCTTTTCCTCGTCGACCAGACCGCTCAGCTTCGAGATGATCTCCGCCTTCAATCGATTGACCTCGGCGCCGGGGGCTACGATGCCCTCCGCCTCACGGCCCTTCACGTTGAGGAACATTCCGGTCAGGCCGAGGGAGTAGGCCTTGGTGCGCGACCAGTCCACGTCACGCAACCATTCCGCCGATCCGTCCGCACCGTCCTTCAGAGCCAGATACCCATGGCCATGGAGCCAGCTATTGAGATTCACGCCGCGGCGGAAGGAGTTGAAGCCGTGATCGGAGATCACGAAGAGCACGTCACCTGCCGGCAGGCCATCGAGCACTTTGCCGACCAGTTTGTCGTTATGAAGGTAGATCTCCTCGATCGCCTTGCCGTACTTATCCACCAGACCCGCTTTTCCGTTCCGGGTGGCTGGGTGTCCCTTTTCGATGTAATGCCAGAACATGTGCTGGATCCGATCGGTGGCATCGAAGACGCATACCAGGCTCCCGCGGCGGAGCCGATCCATGGCGGCGAAGAACATCGCCTGGCGCTCGCCATCGATGTCGTAGGCTTGCCGAAGGAACGTGCCGTCGTCGGTGACCCCCTCGTTGAGCGCCCAGGTGTCTTCGGCGAGGCCAAGCGTCGAGAAGGGACCGATCTTCTTGGCCAGATAGGTCGAATAGTAGGAAGGATGGGAGATGGGCATGGCGGGTTTTTCCGGATCGATATTGATGGGCGTCATGTAGAGCGAAAAATGCTCCGCCATCTCCTTCACCATCATCCGGCAGATCCCCGAAACCTTGATTCCGGGAGCCGCCTTGAAGGTCAGCGTGATCCAGTCACTCAGGCGGCCCGGCTCGAGCTCCACCGTCTGGTCGGCGACCGAAACGCGAGCTCTTCCCGCCGGACGATCCAGATCGATGGTCAGGGGAAGCTCGAGCTTCGATTCTCCCTCGCGAAACAAGTTCTCGGGCCCCTGGATCTTCGCCTGGAAGCGATCTCCGTTCGACTGGAGAGGGACGCGCAGGCCCCCTTCCTTGAAGCGTTCGGCGGCGGGGCGGGTGGTGAAGAGCTGGAAAGTACCCTGGGTTCCCAGCAGATCCGGCACGCACATCGCGCTGAGCTGTGCGCCGTAGAAGCGATCGGGGGGAAAAGTAATTGGCACCCGGATGATCGAGCTCCAAATATTGTACTCGCCCAGGATGGACCAGAAGGGCTTGGACTTCCGGAGCAGTCTAACCTCCGGCTTGCGAAGTGGAATGCGATAGCGTCCGAGCTTGAAGAACTTCTCCAGGCCGCCGATGTGGGTGGATGAAAGAACCGGCAAATACGTGCGGCGATCCCGATCGAGAAAATCGAAGATGTTGTGTCGGGCGGGATTGGTTCCGGTGCTGAACGAGGACCAGGCGACCGGCGAGATGGAGGGGAAAGTCGTGCGCAGAGGGCTGTAGCACCCCAGCTCGGCCAGTCTCTTGAAGTTGGGGAGCTTCCCCTGCTGCATCAACTTCTCGGTGATCTTGGGATCCTGACCGTCGAAACCGACGACGATCAGGCGCTCGATCCATGGCTTCGGTCGGGTCTTGCGCAGAATGAGTCGCAACAGGGCACGAAAAGGCAGAAGGAGGAGGGAGAACAAAGCCAGGATGATGGTGGTGAAGAGAACGAGGAAGGATGACAAGAGCGCGAAGCCTGCTCCCGGACCGATATAGGCGTAGGTCGGCTCGGCAAAAGCCAAGACCGCGGTCAAGAAGGCGACCGGGACGACCGCCCGGGAGAATCGAGCTCCAGTCGAATCAGACTTCCTCATGCATCACTCCGCGCTTCGAAAACCATTCCACGTCCCGAAAAAGGCAAGTCAGCTAGTTTATTGGGAAGCGGGTGGCATTTCAAGTTTTCAGGCGCTATCTTATTGGGTTGCGACGAGCCACCGGATAGGCTCGGGTCGTCTGCAGCAACCACCATGACCTCTTATCTGGGAAGGATATACCGGAGAGCCCGGTTCGGGGAGGCGCTCATCGTCGTCTCCGGCCTCCCCCGCTCCGGGACCTCGATGACCATGCAGATGCTGGAGGCCGGCGGGATCGGCATCGCGATCGACAACATCCGGAAACCGGGGGACGACAACCCCAAGGGCTACTACGAATATGAACGGGTGAAAGATCTGGACAAGGGAGGCGACAAGTCGTGGCTCAAAGAGTTCCGGGGCAAGGCGATCAAGATCATCTCGTTCCTGTTGAAGGAGCTACCGGAGACCTACAACTACAAGGTCGTGTTCATGCGAAGGAACCTCCAAGAGGTCCTGGCTTCTCAAGCCAAGATGCTGGACAACCGGGCCGAGAAAAACGAGAGCTCGGACGAGAAGATGTTGGAGCTCTATCAGAATCACCTCTGGAGAGTCGACTATTTGATGAAGCACCGTCCTTGCTTCGAGCTTCTGAACGTGGACTACAAGGACGTCGTGGAGAATCCTCGCCGGCAAGCCGAGCGTATCGGCGAGTTCCTGGGGAATCATCTCGACGTCGACAAAATGACGTCGGCGGTTGACGGGACGCTCTACCGAAACCGGCGCTGAGCTTTCTCGACTAGAACCTCCGTCGCTGGCTCCTCTCGGTCAATCCCATGGCGTCAAGAAGCATGAGCTCGATCTCCGTGGTGCCCTCTTGGCGAGCCATCATCAGAGGCGTAATGCCCCGCCTAGCAGCCGTGGGGCTGGCACCGGCGTCGAGCAAGGCGCGCACGATCTCGGGGCGTTTCTCCGTCACCGCGATCATGAGCGCCGTCCTGTCCTCGTCATTCCGGGCGTCGAGATCGGCCCCGGCCTCGGCCAATGCGGTCACCGTGTCGGCGCGGGACCACAGCGAAGCCATCATCAAAGGGGTCGTGCTAGCCTCCGCCTCGACGTTGGGATCGCCCCCGTGCTCCAGAAGGATGCGCAGGAGGGCGGTCTGTCCGGTGGCCGCCGCCATGTGCACGGCGGTCGATCCCTTCTCGACGGTCAGATTCGGATCGGCACCGCCTTCCAGCAAGGCCCTCATGCCCTCGTCGGTGCCGGAGACCACCGCGAGCATGAGCACCGTCGATCCCTTGTCATCGCGGAAGTTCGGATCGGCACCATCCTCCACCAGATCGCGGACCTCCTCGCCGTCCGCCTCGTTGACGGCCTCCAGCAGCGCTTGGTTGAGACTCCCCTGGCAGGCGGCGAGCCAAACTAGGCTGACGAGGCAGAGCCCCATCTGCCAATTCGAAATCCGTGCCCAGATCATACCTGCCCCTTAGTCTAACGCATGCCCGGTCATAACCGAGGCACGCCTGTGCAGGCTTGACTTTGCCTCTCACATAATCTATTATTCGATTGATTAATTGATTATGACCACTCGATTCTTCAAAGACGCTATCTACGAGCAACTTGCGCGAATTGGCAAGACGGTCTCGAGCCCGCGACGTTTGGAGCTCCTGGATCTACTCTGCCAAACACCCCGCACGGTCGAGGCACTGGCGAGGGAGGCGAACCAGTCGATCGCCAATACCTCGCAGCACCTCCAGGTTCTGCGCGCGGCCCGTTTGGTGGAAGCGGAGAAGAAGGGCCTCTTCGTGACCTACCGGCTCGCCGACCCGGCGGTGGGTGAGTTCTTTCGAAGCTTACGGTTACTGGCCGAGTCGAGGCTGGCGGAGATCGAGCAGGTGACGCGAGATTACCTGAAGGGTCGGAGCGGCATGGAAGGAGTAGACCGGGAAGCCCTGCTCGAGCGCGTGCGACGCGGTGAGGTTGTGGTTCTCGACGTGCGACCGGCAGAGGAGTATGAAGCGGGACACATCCCTGGTGCGCTCTCCGTTCCCTTGAAAGAGCTCGAAAGCCGGCTCGAGGGGCTGCCCGCCGATCAAGAGATTGTAGCTTATTGCCGGGGTCCCTACTGCATGCTGGCCGTCGAGGCCGTAGAGAGGCTCCGGGCCCGCGGATTCAAGGCGACGCGCCTCGACGAGAGCGTTTCCGACTGGCGGGCGCGGGGATTCGAGGTGGAAGCATGAACCTGTCCATGACGGATCTGGCGATACGTTACGAAGCCTGGATCCGCTTAGGCGCTTTCGCGGCCGTGTTGTTGCTGATGGCGTTATGGGAAGTAGCTCTACCGCGCCGGCGCCTGAGCACCAAGAAGGGGCAACGCTGGCTCTGCAATCTCGGAATCGTCGTCATCGATACACTCACCGTCCGAGCGCTCTTTGCCTCCGCGGTGGTCGGTGTGGCCTGGATGGCGAGAGAGCGGAACTGGGGTCTTCTGAACGGCCTGGAGCTGCCATTCTGGCTGGGGTGCATCGTATCCATCGTCGCGCTCGACTTCGTAGTCTATTTGCAGCACGTGCTGTTCCACGCCGTTCCCGCCCTCTGGCGGCTGCACATGGTGCACCACACCGACCTCGACTTCGACGTGACCACCGGCAATCGCTTCCACCCGCTCGAAATCGTGATCTCGATGCTCCTCAAGGCGGTTTTCGTCGTGGCTCTCGGCCCTCCGGTCGTGGCCGTCCTCGCATTCGAAGTCTTGCTCAACGCTACGGCCATGTTCAACCACGGGAACGTGCGGATTCCGGTTGGCGTCGATCGAGTTCTGCGATGGTTCGTGGTGACCCCGGATATGCACCGAGTCCATCATTCCATTCTGTCCGCGGAGACAAACAGCAACTTCGGTTTCAACCTGCCCTGGTGGGATCACCTGCTGGGGACCTATCGTGACCAACCACAATCCGGGCACCAGGGAATGACCGTCGGCCTTCGACAGTTCCGCGATCCCCAGCTTCTCACGCTGGCGAGGATCCTGGCGCTTCCCTTCGTGGGTGACAAGGGAAGCTATTCCTTCAGAGATTCGACGGCATTCGGGAAGCCCGGTGGATGACGCTTTGAAGATGGAGTCGACGTTGACGCGTTACCTCTTCATTCTCAACGACCCCCCGTACGGCACCGAGCGAAGCTACAACGGGCTCCGGCTCGCTGGCTCTCTCGCCCGCCAGGAAAGCAGCGAAATTCGAGTATTTCTCATCGGAGACGCGGTAGCCTGCGCGAAGAAGAATCAAAAAGTTCCGAGCGGTTACTACAGCCTGGAAGTCATGCTCGGTTCCATAGCAAAGCGAGGGGCGGAGATCGGCGTGTGCGGGTCCTGTATGGATGCGCGCGGAATCGCAGACAGCGAGCTCGCCGACTCCGGCCGGCGAAGCAGCATGGAGGAGCTGGCCGCCTGGACATTGTCGGCGGATCGGGTTCTTGTGTTCTGAAGGGAGGAACCACATGAACGGTAGTAGCCGGGTCCTTGTGCTCGGGGGCGGTGTGGGAGGGCTCGTCGCCGCGGTTGAGCTCCGCAAGAAGCTTCCCGAGCAGCACCGCATCGTGCTCGTGGATCGCGAGGAGCAACACCTCTTCGCCCCTTCACTATTGTGGCTCATGATCGGGTTGCGGACGGCCGAGAACATTTCCCGCCCGCTCGATTTATTGAAGAGGAAAGGTATCGAGGTCGTTCATGGGGAAATCGAGAGGATCGATCCCGAGAGCCGGCAGGTCGTTGTCGACGGGACGACCCATGGCGGCGATTACTTGGTCATCTCGCTGGGCGCCGAGCTCGCGCCCGAGACGATCCCTGGCCTCGCCGAGGCAGGCTACAACCTCTACTCCTTGTCCGGCGCTGAAGCCCTGAGAGAGGCATTCAGGGATTTT
>DATDRI010000013.1:0-5978 GCA_035291825.1 Vicinamibacteria bacterium
CAGGACCTGAAGAGCCCCTTGGTCCAATCGGGTCCGGCGCACGAAGTCTTCCAGCGAGGTAAATTCGCTCTCACTGCGGGCGACTTCGACCTTTTTCCAATCGCCTTCACCCAGACCCTTGACGTAACGAAGGCCCATACGAACCGCGAAGCTCGGCGGCCCGTTCTCGTGAGGTACCGGCTCCAAAGTGCAATCCCAGTGACTCAAACGAGCGGCCACCGGACGGACCTCCACACCTCGCCGCTTGGCATCGTCGATGATGGTGGCGGGAGAATAAAAGCCCATCGGCTGAGCGTTCAAAAGGGCACAGCAGAACTCGGCCGGATAGTGTCTCAAGAGATAGGCGGCGGCGTAGGCCACCAGGGCGAAGCTCGCGGCGTGACTCTCCGGAAAACCGTACTCGCCGAAGCCACGGATCTGCTGAAACACTCTCTCCGCAAACTCCGGCGTAATCCCCTTCGCCTGCATGCGAGAGATCAGCCGCTCGCGGTGCTTCTCGATGCGACCGGTGCGACGCCAGGCCGCCATGTCGCGCCGGAGCTGATCGGCCTCGCCGGGAGTGTAGTCCGCCGCCACCACCGCCAGACGCATCACCTGTTCTTGAAAGAGCGGCACTCCCAGAGTCTTTTCCAGCACCGGCTTCAGCAAGGGATGCGGATAGTCCACCGGCTCTTCCCCGTTACGCCGGCGCAGATAGGGATGCACCATGCCTCCGGTAATGGGACCGGGTCTCACGATGCTCACCTCGATGACCAGGTCGTAATAATTTCGCGGCCGGAGGCGGGGCAGCATCGCCATCTGAGCGCGGCTTTCGATCTGGAAGACACCCACCGTCTCGGCGCGACGGATCATGTCGAAGGTCGCCGTATCGTCTTGGGGGATGGTGGCCATGGAAAGATTTAAACCCCGGTGCTTTTCCAACAGTCGGAAGCAGAGATCGAGCTGGGTGAGCGCGCCCAGACCTAAAAGGTCCACCTTGAACAAACCCAGTGACTCGATGTCATCCTTGTCCCACTGGATCACCGTGCGGTCGGGCATGGTGGCGTTCTCTATGGGAACGATGTCATGGACCGGCTCGTGGCCGAGAAGGAATCCACCGGGATGGATCGAAAGGTGCCGAGGGAAGTCCTGGATCTCGTAGGAAAGCCGCAAGAGGTGCTGGTTCACCGGGATCTCCGGATCGAGGCCGGCGTGACGGAGCGCCTGCGCGGTGACACCGTCATAGTGAGAGAGAATTTTGGCCAGCCGATCGAGAGCCGTCTCCGGAAGCCCCAGGGCCTTCCCCACGTCACGCACCGCGGAGCGCGCCCGGTAGCGGATGACGTTCGCCACCATGGCCGCCTTGTCGCGTCCATATTTCTGGTAAACGAACTGAATGACCTCTTCTCTCCTCTGATGCATGATGTCGAGATCGATGTCGGGAGGCTCGTTGCGATCCTTCGACAAGAAGCGCTCGAAGAGGAGCCCCATCCGCACCGGATCCACGGCGGTGATGCCCAGGCAGTAGCAGACCGCCGAGTTCGCCGCCGAGCCCCGGCCCTGGCACAAAATTTCCTTCGCACGGCAGAACTCGACGATCTCGTACATGGTGAGAAAGTACCCGCAGTAATCGAGCTCCCCGATGAGAGCAAGCTCCTTTTCGATTTGCCGGACGACTTCGGGAGGCACTTCGCCTCCATAGCGGCGACGTGCTCCTTCCAGGGTCAATCGATGAAGCCACTGGGCGGAGGTCGTACCATCCGGGAGACGCTCGGCGGGATAACGGTAGCGAAGCTGATCCAGAGAAAAGTCGCAACGCGCGGCAATCTCCTCGGTTCTCGCCACCGCGGAAGGGTCATCGGCAAAGAGCTGCTCGAATGAAAAAGGCGTTCTCAATCCGTGCTCGGCGTTCGGTTTCGTTTTGCGGCCCGAGGTTTGCACCGTCACCCGGTGGCGAATGCAAGTCAAAATGTCTTGCAGATCGCGCCTCTCCGGACTGTGATAAAGCACTTCCGTGGCGGCGACGACAGGAAGCCGGTAGCGAGCGGCACGCTCCCGCAACCGTGCTTCCTCCTGTACCTCTGTATCGCGGCGGTGACGGGCCGCCATCGCATAGAGTCGATCGCCGAAAGCCTCACGTAAACGCGCTGCAATGCTCTCGGGATCCGCCTCTCCTACCAGAAGGCTTCGCTCGCCGCCCCACAGAGCGATGAGGTCGTGCTGATGCGCACAGATCTCGTCCCAGCTTACCGAGGATTCGCCCTTGGCGGAGCGGAGACGGCCGCTGGTCAACAACCGGCAGAGATTCGCGTAACCGCCGCGGTTCTGGGCGAGCAGCACCACCACAGAGCCATCGTCGATCGTCACCTGAGCGCCGATGAGGAGACTTACACCGATTTCCTTCGCCTTCACATGGGCTCGCACCGTACCAAAGACACCGTCCCGATCGGTCACCGCCAGAGAGCGCAAGCCGAGCCGTCGCGCTTCCTCGACGAGCTCCTCGGGATGGCTCGCCCCCTCGAGAAAGGAGCCATTGGTCTTGCACCAGAGAGGCACGTAGGTCATATGAGTTCCGATGACAGCCGCCTCATCTGTCCTCCAAAGCTGTTACCCTTATTATTAAGAGGAACGTAAGTCATAGAGAAGTTTCGGTTTATTCGACGCGGCCTTCCAGGAACCAGCAGCGGCGCTTGCGGTCGTAGAAGACCCACAGCACTTCCCCGCGATGCATGTTCACGAAGTAGTACTCGCGGTGGACACCGCCCGACCACCAGCCTCCGGAAAAGACGTAGGGCCCGACGAACCGCGTGACCGGCCCGTGCTCGAGACCTCGCAGGAGCCAGCCGTCGGGCTCGTGGCGGGCCCGATGAGGAAGGAGAAGCGGCTTCTGATAGATTCTTCGCACCAGAGGTCGCGGATGGTTCTCCTTCCGGGGCTGGGGGCTGGTCACCTTTTCCATGGGCTCCCAATGAAAACAGGCTTGGGGGAGATGTCCTTCCCGTAAACGGGCGCGCACCACCACCCCATCGCCAAACTCGGCGCGAAGGCGAGCGAAGGCGCGGCTTCCCGCTTCCAGATCGCGTCGGGGTTTTTGGGCGAACAAAAGATTTTGCTCGGGATCGACCTTCGTTCCGCACACCGTCAAGTTCAGGGCCACCACGCCTGCTTCCAGCCGCAAAGATTCCAGCCGCAGTCGGATGAGCCCCAGGATTTGCGCGCTATCGACCGTCGGTGCCGCGGTGCGAATGCGCTCCCCGTATCCCCCTTCGTGATCGAGTACTAGGCGAAGAGTCAGCTCAGTCAGCGCCTTGCCTTTCGACACCAGCTCGGCCAGGAGCGAGTCGAGCATCCTCTTTATGAGAAACAACAACCGCTCGGCATCGGAGTCCGGGGCGTCCAGCAAGAACTGCCGCTCTAGCGGCTCGACGACGGGATGAGGCTGGAGGGGTGCCCAGAGATCCCCGGAGGCGAGCTGGTACAAACGATGAGCTTCGATTCCGAACCGCTTGAAGAGTCCCTTGGCGGGCAGGCGCAGGAAGTCCCCCACCGTACGGACCCCGAGCTTGTCGAGGGCTTCGCGCACCCCCGGCTCGATCTCTAGTCGCTCTAGCTGGACTCGACGGGCGGCCGCGTTTTCCTCTCCGACGTCTTTGAAGACCTTGGCTCCCCGATTGGACTTGGCCACCGCGTACGTTCCGAAGCGCGTGAATCCTACGACGATGGCGGAGACAAACCCCGCATCCTCGAGGCTCTTGGTAATGGCACGCGCCCAGTCCTCCAGGGTCGCGTACAGCCGCTCCAGCCCCTGAGCATTCAGCCAGAGGACGCCCGGTGTCTCGGTCGCTGGCTCCACCTCCGGCGTGTATCGGCGGAGTCGTTCGGTGACAAGCTGGATCTCTTTCGCGATCTCATGGTGAGAAACGGTGCCGGCCCGCAAATCAGAGGCCAGCGACAAGGCTTGCGCATAGCGCTGCCCGGGGAGGACGCGTACCCGCCTAGCTTTTTCGTTGACCCAGAGTAGAGGGGATTGCGGCCGATCTTCCGCAACCACCGCGACCGGAAGCTCCTTCCAATCCGGATGCTGCCGGAGGAGGAGTTGGAGAGGGAACGCCGGGATATCAACACATGCCAGACGGACCACGGCAAGTCTCCTGGTGAACCCGTCCCGGGCCGCGCCGCTTGTCCTTGAGCACCGAGAGCTCGATGCGATAAGGAGCTACCATCGAGCGCCGAGCCTCCGCCCTCAGCGAGACGAGGGAGCCAAGAGAGCCGGCATGAGCGGGCTTTTCGGTGAGGACGACGACCGCGGTGCCGTGCTTCTGCGCCAATCCGACCAGACGCGTCTGCAATGGAGTAGGGATCGATGCGTACTCGGCGCGGCCCCTATCTCCACGACTTTCATTCAGGCCCGCCGGGGCAGGCTTCGGACCGAGATCGATCACCACCAGTCCGAAACCACCCGAGCGGGTAAGCTGCATCGCCGACCTCGCCGCCCTGTGAGGATCGCTGGCACGAACCACGGCGAGCGAGCTCAAATCGATCCCCGCCGCCGCGGCATCGGGAGGAAAGAAGGTGCTCGGCGGCAAGGTGATCCAGGCGACAGGCTCGCCCCCCCGCTGCGCCTCGAGCACCAGACCGAAGGCCGCGGTAAGGGTCGCCGTCGCTCCAGTTCCGGAAATCTCGACGAATCGCCCGGTGATTTGAGGTAGGCCCCATGGAATCGATCTTAGGGGCCCGCTCTCGGTGGGGAGACCGGTAGTGACGAAGCGGTGGCCAGCCATGGCAATCTCCTCATCCAGCTAGCAACTGAGTCTCAGCGGTTTGTCGTCGATCCCTGATGGTCGTGCGACTCCGATTCAGAATCTTCTGAAGTGCCTGGGCATTGACGACCGCCTGACCTTGCCAATGGTTGTTGAAGATGACGAAGGTGTGCCTGCTTTGACGGTCGATCTCCCGCAGGCGTGGCGCCCAGCCGAGTAGCTCCCGACGGCGGTAGTTGTAATCGTAACGGTAGCCCTCGTCTTTCGCCCACCACTTCCACCACCGGGAGGCATTTCTTCCATGGAAGCGCACATAGCCCAGCTGGGAGGTGACCAGGGCCCGGGGGCCGGGAAGCTTCGCCAGCTCCGGCGTATCTACACAAGCCACCCCGATATCCCACCCGCGGAGAAATTGGAGCGTTTCCTCGTTGAACCAGCTGTCGTGACGGAACTCCGCCACCAGCGGAAGTCTATCCAGCGCCGCTCGAAGTCGCGCCAGGTAAGCTCGATGGTCGGGGTTATTGATAAAGGAGAAAGGAAACTGCGCCACCACCGCTCCCAGCCTTTGGGCTTCGACGAGCGGCTCCAGCGAGTCTGCGAAGCGGCGAGCCAGACTCAGATCCTTCCTCTCCAGTGGACGCTGGTGTGTCAGGCAACGATGCGCCTTCACGGTGAACACCACCCTCCCTGCCGAGCGCCGCATCAAGCGCACCTGATCGTCCACCGTCGGCATTCGGTAACGGGTGAACGTCAGCTCGCAGCAGTTGAACTGTTCGGAGTAAAAATCCAGGTAGTCTTCATAAAATAACCACGGTGGATAAAAAATAGGAGACCAGTTGTGATAACCATAACCACTCGTACCCACGTAGATCACACGTCACCTCCTGAAGACACACCTCTCCTCTCGATTCGAGTCGGGTTTCTGACCGAAAAAGCCGCTTAGTTTGCTGCGGACGAGAAAGAGATGTTAGTTAATTAAGATGCTCCTCGTTGCCCATTGAGAAATCTAGAAATTCAGGAATATTTTCGGATGAGTCCCACCACCACCCCCCGTATGCGGACCGCTTCTTCTCCCACGATCAAGGGAGCGTAATTCGGATTGGCCGGGCGCAGCTCGATCCGCGATCCCTGCCGGTAGAACCGTTTGACGGTTGCCTCGCCATCCACCAGAGCCACCACCGTCTGACCGGGCTCGGCGCACTCTCGCCTCTGCACGATCAGCAAATCGTCCTCGTGTAT
>DATDRI010000014.1:0-2777 GCA_035291825.1 Vicinamibacteria bacterium
AGTAATCAGGGGAGGAGAGGAGATATAGAAGTAGCTTTGCGGGACATCGGGCTAGTTTGGTGAGCCTTCGGAACAGGGATGCCGCCCGCGATTCTCCGCGTAGGTGCCAAATGAGGATGTCGCTATCGACGTAAACCCGCATCGGGCCTACTTGCGGTGATGCCGTTCGAAGGCCTTGTCGAAGGCTTGGCGGGCTGCGCGAACCGTGGACGCGGGAGGCTCTCGCCGCTTCCAGGCCCCCCGTGTTTCCGACCAGACATCCTTGGCGCCCTGTCTTTCGGCCTCGCGGCCCGAAGGCGAATCGCCTCCTCGATAAACTGCTTCTTGGATAGGCCGAGCTGGCGGGCGCTGCGCTCTAGCTCCTGGATGGAGGACTCGTCGACCCGGACGGAAAGAATCTTCTGCAAAGGAGCGTCCTTCTTACGTCTACGTGTTAGCGTAAACGTTGCCCGTCTTCAAGCTCCTCCGAAGAACGGTCTACCAGGCTCATTCCACCAGCTTGTAACCGACGCCGTAGGCGGTGAGGATATGTCGGGGATTGCGCGGATCCTGCTCGATCTTCTTACGAAGACTCACAATGAGATTGTCCACTGCCCGCGAGGAAGCAGAAGGAGAATACCCGAGAGCTTGGCCGAGAAGCTCTTCTCGGGTGACGACCTCTCCGGCGCGGGCGGCGAGGCAGCGCAGGACCTCGAACTCTCGGAAGGAAATCCGCACCGGGCGGCCCTGCCGCGTCGCCTGCTGGCGCACCAGGTCGATCTTCACCCCACCCAGCTTCCAGGTCTGCTGTGCAGAGGGATGAGGCTGGCTGCGGCGCAGCAGCGCCTTCACCCGGGCGGAGACCTCCTGAACGCTGAAAGGTTTGAGAACGTAGTCGTCGGCGCCGATCTCGAACCCCCGGACCCGCTCCGATTCATCGCGCCGTACGGTCAGTATCATGATGGGGAAATCGAGGCCGGCGGCTCTCACCCGGCGGCAGACCTCGAAGCCGTTCATGCGCGGTAGCATGATGTCGAGGATGACCAGATCCGGCTTCAGAGTGAGAGCGGACTCGAGGCCCTCCACCCCGTCCTGGGCAAGGGACACACGATAGCCCTCGAACTCGAAGTTCATGCGCAGCCCTTCCCGCAGGCCTTCTTCGTCTTCTACGATCAGCAAATGCTCGCTCATAACGGACCACTGTCCGAGGGCACCGGCAGGAGTATGGTAAAGCGGCTACCACGACCCGGCTCGCTCTCGACCTCGATTTTGCCCTGGTGTGCCTTGACTACCGTGTCCACGATAGAAAGGCCCAGGCCTGTTCCCTTGACGGCCTTGGAGCTTGTGCCTCGATAGAATCGCTCGAAAATTTGAGGCAGCTCCTCGGAGGAGATCCCCCGGCCCCGATCCACGACTTCGACCGCCACCATGCCGTCGCGGCGAGACGCGCGCACCTCGATGGGTTGATCGGAGTCGCTGTACTTGAAGGCATTGTCCATCAAATTGTAGACCGCCCTCACCAGGCTGCGCCGATTACATTGAAGCACGGGCAGCCTCCTTTCCGTGGAAAGGCTCACTTTGCCGCGGGCCAGGCCGGAAGCGGCGAGCATCTCCACCGCTTCTTCGAGGATCTCCCGAGGAGAACAGGCCTCCTTGGAGAGAGGCTGTTGCTCGGCCTCCAGGCGGGAAAAATCCAGAATCTCGTCCAGCATGGCACACATCGCCTCGGCCTGCTGGCGCAACTTGCCGTAGAAAAGTTTTCGCTCCGTCTCTTCCGGCACACGTCCCAGCTCGAGCATCTCCGAGTAAAGGCGCATCATGGATGCCGGCGTCTTCAGCTCGTGGGAGACTCCCGAAATGAAGCGGGACTTCAGATCGGAGAGCTTGGCCTCGCGGCTCGAGCTGCGGGCTATCAGCATGGTGCCCCAGGCGAGCACCATGATCCCCGCCCCGACAATGGCCAGGTTGGCGAGCGCGCCCTGCTTCATCAGTTGTTCGACGCCGTCGTTCTTCTCACCTACCGACAGACGCCACACCGGAGCCTCGGTAGCTGGCGAGGACCTCTCGCTGGGCAAGGCGAAGGAAAGCCGAAATTCCACCGACGAGTCCGCGAGCCGTGGCCGGAAGCCCGGCTTGCTGCCAAACATGCTTCTCCCGCTCTCATCGAAAACCGCGAAAGCGACGTCCTCCCGTCCCGGAATCTGGCGGAGAAAACGTGCCACGTTCTCGGCGTAGAACAGAGGGAGAAACCGCTCGGCGAAGTTATCGAGGTTGACACAAAAACCCACCAGGCCGGTCTCGCGCGGATCCTGGTCGCTCACCATCCGGTGGATCACAAGTTGCAAGGGGGGATCGCCCGGAATGCTGAACTCCGCCCAGCGCGGGCCGTCTATCTCGGTCCGCCAGACTTCGGAAGGCCAGCTGTCGGCCAGATGGGGAACTGCCCGGAAGACGTTCTCCTCCGGAAAATAGAAGAGCGTCTTCTCAGGTGCTTGAGACGAGACCCAGATGAAAAAGTGCTGCACGTAGGGAAAGCGTTCGATAGCCGATTCGAACTGATCTCCCAAGACGTCGAGCTCCATGCGGAAGACGTCTTCATGCACGACCGGGGGTAGGGTCTCCAGCCGGGCACCGGTGACCCAGTCTTCCAGGACGGCCGCCGCGCTGAGCGCCGCGACACGGTTTTGTTCGGATTCCACCATCCTGGACTGGCTGCGGAGCTCCGCCAACCAGCGATATTGGACCAGAGCTATGGCCAGCAAAGGTCCACCGAAGGCCAAGATGGCCAGAACCTGCCA
>DATDRI010000015.1:0-16027 GCA_035291825.1 Vicinamibacteria bacterium
GATCCGGAACGGCGTTTTCTACCAGAACGGCGTCAACTTCTCCGATGACTCCGCCGAGGACCCGCGCCCACCGTTCACCACCGCGCAGTGGGCCGGACGGAGCACGGCCATCTTCCAGGGGAATCCGCTCCTGAGAAAACCCTTAAACCCCCGGCGACCCGATTTTAGGCCGGCTGACAACTCGCCGCTGGTGGATGGAACGCTGCCGGTGGCCACGCCCCCCAACGACGGGTTCTTCGAGGCCGTTCCCTTCATCGGAGCGTTGAGCAACGTGGCCGCGGAGAACTGGACCCAGGGCTGGACCAACTACAAACAGCAGTGAAGGACTTCCTCCTTACGGAAGGCTCCCGCCCCTGGGGGGCCTTCCTCCTTTTTTCTCTGACGCTTGGTTGCAGCGCGGGAGCGTTGAGCGGCTGCGGCGAGCAGCGTGGCGACTCCATCCACCCCAGCCTCGAGCCGACCTTCGACTCGCCCGAATCTTTGTCCCGGGCCGTGCTGGCGGCCCTGGAGGCTGGTGACTACCGGACGCTAAGAAGCTACGCCCTGAGCAAGGACGAGTTCCGGCTGTATGTCTGGTTGGAGCTTCCCGCCAGCCGGCCCGCCCGGAATCTCCCCCTGTCCTACGTTTGGGGGGACTTGGATCAGAAGAGCACCAATTGCCTACGCCGTTTGGTCGCCGGGCGGGGAGGACGCCGCCACGAGCTGGTGCGCGTCGAGTTCGATGGAGAGACGACCCCCTACCAGAGCTTCAAGGTGCACCGGGATGCGCGTCTGGTCGTTCGTGACGAAGAGGGCCAAGTTGAGAGCGTGAACTTCTTCGGATCGATTATCGAATGGAACGGTCGCTACAAACTGTTCAGCTACAACATCAGCTAGTGGTTCCATTACGGCTCTTACCATCTATTTACGTTTTGTTAACACAACTGTAACAAACTGGGAGAAAAATGGTAATTGGAGGAAATTATGGAAAAGTGGCCTTATTCCCAGGGCTGGTCCCTTGGATTGGTTCTGGGAGCACTTGCTCTGACTGCCGTCTCGCAACAGCGAAACATCACGGTGAAAGGCTCCGACACCATGGTCATCCTCGGCCAGCGATGGGCCGAGGTGTTCATGGCGAAGTATCCGAGCGTCACCGTTCAAGTCACGGGGGGCGGCTCGGGGACCGGCATCGCTGCCTTGATCAACGGAACCACGGACATCGCCGAGGCTTCGCGGTCGATGAAAGGTGAGGAAGTGGCCCTGGTGAAGAAAAACCGGGCTCAAGAAGTCCTGGAGCTTCCGGTGGCGGTCGACGGCCTGGCGGTCTACGTCAGCGAGCAGAATCCGCTGGCAGAGCTCAGTCTGCCTCAACTGAGGGGCATCTACACCGGGGCACTCAAGAACTGGAAAGACGTGGGCGGAAGGGACGAGCGCATCATTCTCTACGGTAGGGAGAACAATTCGGGTACCTACGTGTACTTCAAGGAGCACGTGCTACAACAGGCGGACTACCATCCGACCGTGCAAACCCTTCCCGGTACCGCGGCCGTCATTAATGCGGTGGCCAGGGACCCTCGGGGGATTGGCTATGGGGGCATCGCCTATGCCAAGGGCGTGAAGCGAGTCAAGGTGAAAAAGGACGACCAATCGCCGGCGATCGAGCCCAACATGGAGAACGTGCTTTCCGCTCGCTATCCGATCAGTCGCTTCCTCTACTGGTACTTTGCCGGACAGCCCACCGGGGAATTGGAGACGTTTGCCAAGTGGGTTCTGTCCGACGAAGGGCAGGATCTAGTCGAGAAAGTGGGGTACTATCCCCTGAACGATCAGGACCAGGCGGCATCCCTGCATAAGCTGGGCGAGCCTGGTTTGTCGCGGTAAGTGGCGGCCGACCCCGTCGAAGCAGGATGAGGACATCTTGAGTACCGCGACGCTCGAGCTGTCTTCAAGCGCGGTGAGCCGGGATCGGCGCCGGCGGATCGATCGCCTGACGCAGGTGTGGGTCTATCTGTCTGCGGCGGCCGCGATTGTCCTCATTCTTCTGATTTTCGTCTTCGTTGCCCGAGAGGCCATTCCGATTTTCGTCAGTGCCGCGGTTCACGAGGAGGTGACCCTCGAGACGCTCTTCCTTCCTCAGAGCTACGGCACACCTGAGGCCCCTTTGCCGTACGTTTGGCAGCCCGTTTCCCAGGTTCCCAAGTACAGCCTGATGCCGCTTTTCGTCGGGACTCTCAAGGTCACGCTGGTGGCCATGCTCTTTGCCGGCCCCCTGGCGATCCTGGCGGCGATTTATACGACCGAGTTTGCGCCAAGATGGCTGGGAGAGGTCATCAAGCCGGTGGTGGAGCTCCTGGCCGGGATCCCGTCGGTGGTCTTGGGATTCTTCGCTCTGATCGTGCTGGCGAGCTGGATTCAGGACGTCTTCGGTCTCGATTTTCGCCTGAACGCCATCAATGCCGGTGTGGGGCTCGGCCTGGCGGTCATTCCCATCATCTATACCTTGACCGAAGACGCCTTGACCGCAGTACCCCGGCGTTTCCGCAACGCGTCCCTGGCTCTCGGGGCCACTCTCTGGCAGACCGCATGGCGCGTCGTGCTCCCAGGGGCGCTGCCCGGTGTGTTCGCCGCGCTGGTACTGGGGTTCGGACGAGCGATTGGCGAGACGATGATCGTCCTCATGGCCTCCGGTAATGCGGCCATCACGTCCTGGAGCTTCGCGGAGCCGGTGCGCACGCTATCCGCTACCATCGCCGCGGAGCTGGCCGAAGTGGTGTTCGGCAGCCCGCACTACCACGTGTTGTTCTTCATCGGGACTCTGCTCTTTGCCGTCACCTTCCTATTGAATTGGATGGGAACTCTGATGGTCGATCGCCTGAGAAGACGCCTCACCGGAGCGGCGGGATGACGCGGCGACTCTTGGCGGATCGAGTCTTCGTCGCTCTCACCGCGCTGGCGGTGGTGGTGATCGTGGGCATGCTGGCCGTGATCCTGGGGAACATCGCGATCCACGGAGGGGAAAGACTGAGCTGGTCGTTCCTGACCGCCGCTCCCCAAGTGGGTATGACCGAGGGGGGCATCTTTCCCGCCATCTTTGGAACCGTGCTGCTGGTCTGGCTGATGACGATCTTCGTGGTGCCTCTCGGCGTCATGGTGGCTATCTATTTCTCCGAATACGCCCATCGGGACTCTTGGCTGTATCGCTGGACCCGGCAAGCGGTGAACAATCTGGCGGGCGTTCCCTCCATCGTCTTTGGCCTCTTTGGCCTTGGCTTTTTCGTGCAATTCGTCGGCAGGGGAATCGACCGTGCCCTATTCGAAGGAGAGTTGACCTACGGTCAGCCGGCGATTCTCTGGGCCGCCCTGACGATGGCCGTTTTGACCTTACCGGTTGTCATCGTCAGTGTGGAAGAGGCCTTGCGTTCCGTCCCCCAGTCTTATCGGGATGCCAGTGCCGCGCTTGGGGCGACAAGGAGTCAGACGATCTTCCGCGTGGTCCTGCCCAATGCTTTTCCCGGCGTTTTGACCGGCGGAATCTTGGCGGTCAGTCGGGGAGCCGGCGAGGTAGCTCCCATTTTGTTCGTGGGCGCAGCCTATTTCCTGCCCCATCTGCCCACCCGTCTGAACGATCAGTTCATGGAGCTCGGCTACCATATCTACGTCTTGACCACCCAGTCACCGGACGTGGAGGCAACGAAACCGCTTCTCTATGCTACCGTCTTGGTCTTGCTCCTCCTGACTTTTCTGTTGAACTTGACTGCTATCGCGCTGCGCAACAGGCTGCGGGTGAGGGCTGCCGCCGAGCGTTAGAGTGAGAACGATGGAAACCATGCGCGAATTTCCACGACTGAATACCCAGGTTCGAGCCCGGCAGGACGCGATGGAGGAGAAGTCCACCAAAGTCGACCTGAAAGGGGTCGGTATCCGCTATGGCGACCAAAGCGCTGTGAAGGATGTCGATCTGTCGGTGTATCGAAAGCTCATCACAGCGATCATCGGACCCTCCGGGTGCGGCAAGTCCACGCTTCTACGTGCCATCAACCGAATGAATGACTCGATCTCCGGGGTAGTGACGGAGGGGCAGGTTCTGCTCGACGGGCGAGATATCTACCACCCCGGCACCGATGTGATCGAGCTGCGGAGGAGGGTGGGGATGGTCTTTCAGACGCCGAATCCCTTCCCCAAATCCATCTATGACAATGTGGCTTTTGGGCTTAGGATCAATAGAATGGCGCGAAGCCGAGCGGATCTGGACGAACGGGTGGAGCGAGCACTGCGGGCGGCCGCCTTGTGGGACGAGGTGAGGGATCGGCTCAATCGGAACGCGCTGCAGCTCTCCGGTGGTCAGCAACAGCGTCTCTGTATCGCGCGGGCACTGGCGGTGGAGCCAGAGGTCTTGCTGATGGATGAGCCGGCCTCAGCCCTCGATCCCGTGGCAACGGCCAAGATCGAAGAGCTGATGTTCAAGCTCAAGAAGGACTACACCATCGTGATCGTCACCCATAACATGCAACAGGCCGCCCGGGTGAGCGACTATACCGCCTTCTTGTTGTCCGGCGCGCTGGTGGAGTTCAACTCCACCGCTCAGCTGTTTACCACGCCGGGCGATCCCCGTACCGAGGCCTACATCACAGGCCGTTTCGGTTAGGAGCCAAGCGATGGAGCGCCACTTCGAGACCGACTTGGAAGAGCTGAAGCAGCAGCTCCTGACGATGGGGGCCATTGCCGAGAAAGCCGTGCACCAGTCGGTTTATTCGCTCTTGGAAGGCGACGAGGGCAAAGCGAAACAGGTTCTGGAGGAAGAAGAAACGATCAATGAGCTCCAGATCCAGATCGACGAGGCCGTCCTTCGTATCCTGGCACTTTACCAGCTCATGGCGAGCGATTTGCGTTTCGTACTGGCGGTGAGTCGTATCAACGCCGACTTGGAGCGCATCGGCGACCAGGCGGTCAATATCGCAGAGAGCGCCTTGCGCCTCGCCCACTACCCTCGTGTCAAACCGTATGTCGATCTGCCGCGGATTAGCGAGCTGGCAGAAGGCATGGTGCGAGACAGCCTGAACGCTTTGGTCCAGGCAGATGAGAAGCTGGCCAAGGACGTTCTCGTGCGAGACGACCTAGTCGACAAGTTGCGCGATCAGATCTTCCGCGAGCTCCTCACCTACATGATGGGCAACGCCTCGATGGTCTTTCCCGCCTTCGATCTGATTTTGGTCGCCAAGGATCTCGAGCGCATCGCAGATCACGCTACGAACATTGCGGAGGACGTCATCTACATGCTGGCGGGTCAAGATGTCCGTCATCACGCGCAAGACCGCAGATGACTTTTTGACGAGCTAGGGCTCGAACCGCATTTCTGGTGACGGGGTCGGAGCGCCGGTTTACTGCAGCAGCGAGTCGATAACTTTCGAGAAGGCTTCGAAGGGCTGGGCGCCGTTGACTCGTTGCACATCGACCAAGCGGCCCTCTTCGACTCGGCCCACGAAGTAATGAGGGGTTCCCTGAATGGCGAGGGTCTGCCCGTAGGCCAGATCCTGGTCGACTCTCTCCGATTCCGCCGGCTCCGCCAGGCAAGACTGGAACCCCGTGACGTCCAGCCCCAGCTCCTTCGCCAGCTCCGGGTAGAGCTCCGGTCCCAGCCTGTCCTGATTCTCGAACAAGACGTGGTGCATTCTCCAATAGGCTTCTTGCCGTGCGGCACAGTTGGCGGCAATGGCGGCCGCCTTGGCCTGGGGGTGTATCTGGGTCAAGGGAAAATCTCGAAAGAAGAAGCGCACCTTGCCCGTCTCGATGTAGCTCTTTTCGATCTGGGGAAACGTTTGCGCGAAGAAGCGCTGACAGTAAGGGCACTGGTAGTCGGAGAACTCGACAATCGCCACGCGGGCGTCCGCATTTCCCAGGGCGCGGTTCTCGTCCAAGTTCACGGTCTCGGGGGGAGGAGGGGCGCTGGGGCGTACCGCGACGCGGTGGATGTCACCCACCTTCTCGCGCAAGTCCCCCACCTCGGTGCGCAGCGTCTCGATCTCCTTCCGTATGGCGGCGAGCTCTCTGAGGATCGAGCTCTCCGTGGAATCGGTGGGCCGATCCTCCTGCTTCTGTTCGGTGGTGGATTGGATTCCTGGTCCTTCGGTTGCCATCGTTACCGCGGCGGAGAAGAAGAACGAAAGGAACACCAGACGCAAATAGCTCATGGGACACCTCTTAATATGGTATGGATGATAACACAGGGTTTTACCCATCCAGGGGCTCGGCTATCATACCTACCGAACGTCATGAAGCACGTCATCGTCGGCACCGCCGGACACATCGACCACGGTAAGAGCGCCTTGGTGCAGGCTCTGACCGGTACCGATCCGGATCGGCTCAAAGAAGAAAAGGAAAGAGGGATCACCATCGACTTAGGCTTTGCCTTTCTTCGCGACGCCGATCGTTTGAGTCTGGGATTCGTGGATGTCCCCGGCCACGAGAGATTCGTCAAGAACATGCTGGCCGGGGTGGGCGGCATCGACCTGGTGATGTTGGTGGTGGCGGCGGACGAGTCGGTCATGCCGCAGACGCGGGAGCATTTCGACATCTGTCGCCTGCTCCACGTCCCCAGGGGTCTGGTGGTGATTACCAAAGCGGACCTGGTGGAGGCCGAGCTTCGGGAAGTTGCCGCCATCGAAGTCCGCGAGTTGACCCAGGGGAGTTTTCTCGAAGAAGCGCCGGTCGTCTTCGTCTCCTCGAAGACGGGAGAAGGAGTCGAGGAGCTGAGACGCGTCCTGCTGCAGACTGCCGACAGCGTGGAGGGCCGACCGAGCTCCGGTCTCTTCCGCCTGCCGGTGGATCGTGTCTTCTCCATGAAGGGTTTTGGAGCCGTCACTACCGGCACGCTCATATCGGGCTCCATCCGGGTGGACGAGGAAGTGGAGATTCTCCCCCGCGGTCTCGTAGCGCGGGTGCGCGGCTTGCAGGTCCACGGAGAAACCGTGGAACGGGCGGTCGCCGGGCAGCGCACCGCCGTCAACCTTCAGGGCGTGGAAGTGGGCCAGCTGCTACGGGGCGATTCGCTGGTCCGGCCGCACACTCTCCGCGCCAGCCTCATGCTGGACGCGCATCTGGACGTCCTGAGCGGGGCTCCCTCGCCCGTCAAAGACCTGGCTCGCGTGCATCTCCATCTGGGGACCGCCGTCACCGTGGCCCGCGTACGGGTCCTTGGCAATCGCGGGGCCATCCCGGCGGGTGGCCAAGGCTTCGTGCAGTTCCGCCTGGAGGCGCAGTTGGTCGCGGCGCCCGGCGATCGGTTCATCGTCCGACGCTACTCGCCGCTGGCGACGATCGGAGGTGGGAGAATCCTCGACGCGGCTCCGCCGAAGCATTCCGTGAACAGTCGCGAAGCGGTAGAGCGTCTCACCGCCTTGGGCGAAGGCGACCGAGTCCAAGCGGCTGCCCTCTTCGTGGCCGAAGCGGGTTCGCGGGGGCTCAACGGCTCCGCATTAGCTCGGCGGCTCGGTGTCGATGAGGCAACCCTCGAGCCGATCGTCGATCGTCTGAGCGCGGAGGAGCGTTCTTACCAGGTTGGGAGGAGACCTTTGCTCCTGCTGGCGCCTGCGAGCGCTACCGAGATCGCGGAGCGGATAGAGAGGGAGCTGCGCGCCTTCCAGACCGCACACCCGCTCCGGGAAGGGATGCCGAGGGGCGAGCTTCGGGAAAAGACGACCGGCACGGCGCCGGTGGAGATCTTCGAGTGGGTTTTAGCTCGTCTCCATCAGGCCGGCAAGACGCGTGCTTCTCGCGAGTGGGTGGCCACCGCCGATCACCGAATCGAGCTGTCCCCCGAGGAGCGAGAGGCGCGTAGTTTTCTCGTCGATAGCTATCGCCAGGCCGGGTTCCAACCCATGCCGCTGTCCGACATCGCGGCACGCAACCGGAGAGATCCGAAGCTCTTGGCACGCATCGAGAGGCTGCTCCTCCAGGAAGGCACCTTGATCCGGGTCACCGAGGGCATGGTGTTTCACGTTGACGTGCTGGAAGAATTGAAGAGGGTCATTCGCAGCCAGAAACAGAAAAACGACCTTGTCGACGTGACCTATTTCAAGGAGCTCGCCGGGGTCACCCGCAAGTACGCGATTCCTCTTCTGGAGTGGCTCGACCGGGAGCGGGTAACCCGGCGGGTCGGCAAGGAGCGGGTGGTTCTATAGCGGGCCATCCGGAGCTCGGCTCCCCGGCCAACCGCACTCAACCCCACTCAACCTTTGACGCCCAGGACCCGGAAGCCCAGCAAGGCCGCCTTGACGACGAAGATCAGACTGTTGTTGGCGGCGGGATCGGCTGGCCAGAAGAAAAAGCCGTCGGCCTGGAGGAGATCGAGATGATTTTCCATCACTCCTTCCATCGTCTCGTTGTCTTCGAACCTCAGTCGAACCCTCAGCCCCGGTTGTTCGGGATCGGAGGTCAGGACCTTGTTCTCCAAGTGGTCCTTGTTGCCATCGAAGTCGCGAACGAAGAAAACGCCTTTGAGCTGATGGAGGTCCACCGGAAGCTCTTGATGTTCCACCGTCGTCATTCTCAACGTGCCGCGCGCCAGAAAACGGCCGTCCCGCAGGTAGCCCTTGAAACACTTGCCGCTTCGCGTCCGGGCGATGATCTTGGGTCGCCCGGAAAGAATATCCTTGAGATTCACTGGGAGTCGTTCTTGCGCGGAGAGCGGCCGGCTCGTCTTACCCAGGCGCGGTCGACCCAGCGCATGATGCCGACGTAAATCCAGATGAGACCCGCCACCGCCACCACCAGGAGGGGCACGCCGAGCGTGACGAAGGAAAAGGCAGCAAAGAGGAGACCTCCCACCACCACCACCAACAGTATCAGGGCGGCGGTCTCCTTACCGGCCATCTCCTTGGGCGCGTCGCTGGGTGGCATGTTTGACAAGTCAGCCTCGTGAGTTGGGGGAGGAAAGCTTGCGTGACTCTAGCGCAAAGTCGATGACGGACGCAAATGCCGACGGGGCGGCTCTTGCTTCCTCTAGCTGACCGACGACGGGTCGGCGAGGTATAAGAGAACCATGAAGCGTTTCTCCTCTTGGTCCGTCGCCGTCCTGGCCGTATTTCTTCCCATCCAAGGCTCGCTGCAGGCCCAGCCTGCCCAACAGGCTCATCGGATAACTCTGCTGCAAACCAGTGACCTCCACGCCTACATCTATCCTTACGACTACTTCGGTGCGCGAGCCGCCGATATCGGATTGGCGCGGATCGCGACCTTGGTCGATGAGGTGAGAGCGGAAGGACATTCGGTGCTGCTGCTCGATGCCGGGGACACCATCCAAGGCTCGCCGCTCGGTTACTACCATCACCGAAAGCACCTCGGGTCACCCGAGCCGATGATGCAGGCGATGAGCTACCTGCGCTTCGACGCCATGACGGTTGGAAACCACGAGTTCAACTTTGGGCTTGCCGCCATCGAGCGCTCACGAAACGACGCTTCCTTTCCCTGGCTTTCCGCCAACATCGTGGGCGAGGGTGGAGCTCCGTTTTTCACTCCTTATTTGATCAAGGAAATGAACGGCGTGCGAGTGGGCATCCTCGGCCTCACCACGTCCAACGTCCCCAACTGGGAGACGCCCGCGAACTATGCCGGCTTGAAGTTCCTGGACACCGTGGAAGTCGCCCGGCGCTACGTTCCTCTGCTTCGTCAGAGAGAGCGCGCGGACGCGGTAGTGGTGCTGACCCATCAAGCGCTGGAGCGCGACCTGGTCACCGGCCAATCCAATGAAAGCGAGTATGAGAATCAGGTCTACCGGTTGACGCAAGAGGTTCCTGGAATCGACGTGGTGCTCATGGGGCACGCCCATCAAAGAATCGCTCCCCAAGAGCAGAACGGAGTGATCGTGTGCGAGCCGGGCCGCTGGGGGGAGGCTCTGTGCCGGGTGGACCTCCATTTCGAGCGAGATGCTTCCGGGAAGCTACGTCGGAGCCGATGGGAGGGGGCTCTTCTCGCAACCGCCGGGGTCGAGCCCAGCGCGGCCGTGCTCGAGCTGGCGCGGCCCTATCACGACCGGACCATGGCCTACGTCAATAGCGTCATTGGTGAGGCGGAGGAACCGATCAGCGGAGAGCGGGCTCGCTTCCAGGACACGCCCCTGATGGATCTCCTGCAGCGCGTCATGCTGGAAGAGAGCGGGGCGCAGCTCTCCATGGCGGCGCTCCTGCCGTCCCGCCACGAAGGTATCCCCGCCGGCCCGATAACCGTCCGGCAACTCTTCTCCTTCTATATATATGACAACACGCTGGTGCTGCTGGAGGTGAGCGGCCGCCAGGTCAAAGAAGCGCTCGAGCACTCGGCCAAGTACTACCGGAGTGCCCGATCCGATCCTGAGACGGGTCGGTTTCTCATCGAGGTTGATCCCGCCGTACGCAGCTACAACTTCGACATGCTGGCCGGCGCCCACTACCGTATCGACCCCTCCCGGCCGGTGGGGGATCGGATACAGGAGCTCAGTTACCAGGGCCGAAAGATGGATCCCGGCGAGACCTTCAAGCTCGTCACCACCAACTATCGCGCCGCTGGAGGTGGGGGTTACCGGATGTTCACAGGAGCCGAAGTCCTTTGGCGGTCTTCTGAAGAAGTGAGAAACCTACTCATCGAGCACATCGCCGAGCAAGGCACTATCGAGCCCTCCTGCGACTACAACTGGTACGTCGGCCCCGACAACCGAATCCGATAATTAGTGCGTGTTTTGGTGCCATCCACGTCACTCCTTGCCCTATCGTCCTCTTTCGGTGGCATCGGCAGGCTTGCCAGCACCCTGCCGCCCGCCGTATCCTTTTGGGTTCAATTGACAAACTCGACAGGCGTTCCTATGATGGACTGTAAGCCTCTTTCCAAGTACGACGATGTGGCCACTTCGATCTGAACACAGGGGGTAGAGCCTCATGAGTCTCGGTCAGGAGATCGTCTCAATCGTCCACGGGCTTCTGGATCAGAAGCGGTTTCGAGAACAACATTGGGAAGGAAGCTTTGAGGATTTCCTCCAGATCGTCTCACAGGATCCCAAGGTCGCCCGCAGTGCGTTCCAACGCGTCTACGACATGATCCTCTCCCACGGCGTCACCGAGTACCAGGAGAGTAAGCGACCCTACCTCAAATACCATTTCTTCGAGGACCGGCCTTTCGACGGAGTAGACGCCATCTACGGTCTGGACGGCGCCCTCATGCACATGGTCAACGTCTTCAAGGCGGCGGCTCAGAACTATGGAACGGAACGGCGCGTGTTGCTCCTCCACGGTCCGGTGGGAAGCGCCAAGAGCACGGTGGTGCGGCTTCTCAAGAAAGGACTGGAAGAGTACTCGAAGACTTCAGAGGGTGGGCTCTATAGTTTCCGCTGGGTGGGGCTGGCGGGTGCCCTACCCGAGCACGGACAGAGCGGCGCCGAAATGGATTGCCCCATGCATGAGGATCCCCTCCACCTGATCCCCATCGAGTCTCGGTCCGCGGTACTGGAAAAACTGAATGCCGGGAAGAAGGAAGAAGAGCGGATCAGTATCGGAGGAGAGCTGTGCCCCGCCTGTCGGCAGATCTACCGTGAGCTGCTGCGCAAGTACGATGGCGAGTGGATGAAGGTCATCGATCACATAAGAGTTCGCCGGTTCATTCTTTCCGAGAAGGACCGGGTAGGCATCGGCACCTTCCAACCCAAGGACGAAAAGAATCAGGATTCTACCGAGTTGACCGGAGACATCAACTACCGGCGAATCGCCGAGTATGGTTCGGACAGCGATCCGCGCGCTTTCAACTTCGACGGCGAGTTCAATATCGCCAACCGAGGGCTCATCGAGTTCATCGAGGTCTTGAAGTTGGACGTGGCCTTTCTCTACGACCTGCTGGGAGCTTCCCAGGAGCACAAGATCAAGCCTAAGAAGTTTCCCCAGACCGACATCGACGAGGTCATCATCGGTCACACCAATGAGCCCGAGTATCGCAGGCTGCAGAACAACGAGTTCATGGAGGCGCTTCGCGACCGTACCGTCAAGATCGACTTTCCCTACATTACGCGTCTATCCGACGAGATCAAAGTCTACGAGAAAGACTACAACGCTTCCAAGATTCGCGGGAAGCACATCGCCCCTCATACCATGGAGATGGCGGCGATGTGGGCGGTGCTGACCCGCTTGCAGGAGCCGAAGAAAGCCGGGCTCACGCTCATTCAGAAGCTCAAGCTCTACGACGGCAAGACGCTTCCGGGATTTACCGACGACAACATCAAGGAGCTGAAGAAAGAGTCGGCGCGCGAAGGGATGGAGGGTATCTCGCCGAGATACGTGCAGGACAAGATCTCGAACGCGCTCGTTTCCGACCAGGCTGCAACCTGCGTCAATCCGTTCATGGTGCTAAACGAGTTGGAGTCCGGTCTTCAGCACCACAGCCTCATCACTTCCGACGAACAGAAGAAGCGCTACCAGGAGCTCCTGTCGGTGGTGAAGCAGGAGTACGAGGACATCGTCAAGAACGAAGTGCAAAGAGCCATCATTGCCGACGAGGATGCGATTCGGAAGCTGTGCGCCAACTACATCGACAATATCAAGGCGTACACTCAGAAGGAGAGGGTGCGCAACAAATACACCGGCCAGGACGAGGAGCCGGATGAACGACTGATGCGCTCCATCGAGGAAAAGATCGGTATTCCCGATTCACGCAAGGACGATTTCCGCAGGGAGATCATGAACTATATCGGGGCCCTGGCCATCGAGGGCAAGCAGTTCGACTACACGACGAACGAGCGGCTGTACAAGGCGCTGGAGCTCAAGCTTTTCGAAGACCAGAAAGACTCCATCAAGCTGACCAGCCTGGTGTCCAGTGTCGTCGACGAGTCGACTCAGGAGAAGATCGACGTCGTGAAGGGACGTCTCATCAAGAACTTCCGCTATTGCCAGGTGTGCGCCACCGACGTTCTGAACTTCGTCGCCAGTATCTTCGCCAGGGGAGATCTGAAAGAGTAAGACTCCTCAAAAGAATTAAGGAATGGTTCTCACTATCGAGCGTGATCAGAACCGCTTCAAACAGATCGTCCGTGGTGCCATCCGTCGAAACCTGAAACGCTACATTACCCGCCGTGAGTTCATCGGGCGCCGGGGTAAGGACTTCGTTTCCATTCCCGTACCCCAAGTGGAGATCCCCACCTTCCGCTATGACCCGCGCAGTGTAGGGGGGGTGGGGCAAGGTGAAGGCGAGGCCGGCACCGCCATCGGGGCGGAGCGAGGCGAGGGAGGGCCGGGGGCAGGGGACATGCCCGGCGAGCATCTGCTGGAGGTGGACGTCCAGCTCTCCGAGCTGGCCAAGATTCTGGGCGAGGAGCTCGAGCTACCTCGCATCCGACCTCGGGGAAAGAAGAACATCACTCAGGACAAGGATCGGTATGTCGGCATCAACCGGGTGGGGCCCGAGTCTCTCCGACATTTCAAACGGACTTACAAGCAGGCGCTCAAGCGGCAGATCATTTCCGGAAGCTACTCCCCGGAGCAACCGGTCATCGTTCCCATCCGGGAAGATCTGCGTTACCGGGCACGAAAGAAGGTCCCCGGCCCCACCGCCAACGCGGTCATCCTGTACATGATGGACGTTTCCGGCTCGATGGAGGACGAGCAAAAGGACATCGTCCGCATCGAGTCCTTTTGGATCGATACCTGGTTGCGCTCGCAATATCGGGGGATCGAGAGCCGCTATGTCGTGCACGACACGGAGGCCAAGGAAGTAGATGAGGAAACGTTCTATCACTTGCGAGAGTCCGGGGGGACTCGAATCTCCTCCGCCTACCAGCTTGCTGCCAAATTGATCGAGCACTACTATCCGGCCGATGACTGGAACATCTATCTGTTCCATTTCTCGGATGGCGATAATCTGTCGGACGGTGACGACGAGTTGTGCGTCGAGCTGATAACCAACCGCCTCCTCCCCGGCGTGAACATGTTTTGTTACGGTCAGGTCGAGGGCCGCTATGGGAGCGGCAAGTTCTTGGACATGTTGGCGGATCGCTTCGAGAGCATCGACAACCTGGCTCTCTCCCGGATCGAGGGGCGAGAGCATATTTTCAACTCCATCAAGTCCTTTCTGGGCAAGGGACGGTAGGACAAGCCATGAATCTGCCGTCCGAGTTGGAGGCGATCAGGGAATCGGTCCATGAGGACGCTCGCGCCTACGGTCTGGACTTCTACGAGACGATCTTCGAGCTTCTAGACTACGACCAGCTCAACGAAGTGGCCGCCTATCTGGGCTTCCCCACCCGCTATCCTCATTGGCGGTTCGGCATGGAGTACGAAAAGCTCTCCAAGGGCTACACCTACGGATTGTCGAAGATCTACGAGCTGGTCATCAACAACGACCCCTGCTACGCCTACTTGATGAAGAACAACAGCTTGACCGATCAAAAGCTGGTGATCGCCCATGTCTACGGCCACGGTGACTTCTTCAAGAACAATCTGTGGTTTGGCCATACCAACCACAAGATGATCGACCAGATGGCGAACCATGCAACTCGCGTGCGTCGCTACATCGATCGCTTCGGGTTCCAAGTGGTCGAGGAGTTCCTCGACTCGGTGCTCTCCCTGGAGAATCTTATCGATCAACACTCGCCCTACATTCGACGTCGGGAGAGAGAGTTGCGGGATGACACCGTCCCCGGTGACCGGGTGGCGGTGCCCAAGCTTCGTAGCAAGGACTACATGGATGAATACATCAACCCGTCGGAGTTCTTGGAGCGGCAAAGGAAGCAGATCGAAGAGGGACGTAAACGAAAACGCAGAGTGCCGGAGTCGCCGGAGAAGGACGTTTTGTTGTTTCTCATCGAGCATGCGCCCCTGGAAGACTGGCAACAGGATATCCTCGCCATCGTAAGAGAGGAGAGCTACTATTTCGCTCCTCAGGGCATGACCAAGATCATGAACGAAGGATGGGCCAGCTACTGGCACTCGAGGATCATGACCGAGAAACAACTCTCCGATGCCGAGCTCATCGACTATGCCGATCATCATTCCGGGACGCTGGGGACTCGCCCCGGAGTGATCAACCCTTATAAGCTCGGTTTGGAGCTGTTTCGCGACATCGAGGATCGGTGGAACAAAGGGAAATTCGGGAAGGAGTACGAAGAGTGCACCGACGTGGAGGCCAAGCGCAAGTGGGATCGACCACTGGGGCAGGGTCGGGAGAAAATATTCGAAGTAAGAAAGATCTACAACGACGTCTCCTTTATCGACACCTTCCTGACCCGCGAGTTCTGCGAAGAGCATCGTTTGTTCAACTATGGCTATGACGCTTCCACTGGCCGCTGGGTCATTCTGGATCGTGACTACCAGAAAGTGAAAGAGAAGCTCCTCTTCCAGCTGACCAATCTCGGCGATCCCTTCATCTACGTGGTGGACTCCAACTACGAGAACCGGGGCGAGCTGTACCTCTATCATCGCCACGATGGGGTAGACCTGCGCTTGGATTACGCTCGAGACGTGCTGGTCAACATTCACAAGATCTGGACCCGCCCGGCGCATCTGGAGACCGTAGTGGAGGGAACCCGTCGGTTGATTAGCTTCGACGGACAAGAGCAGAAGGACCGCGAGCTCGAAGAATCGCTCCAGCTCCAGTTCTGATCGTTCGATCGCTCCTCACGTTACTTGCGCCGGTGCCCCCGCTTAGTTAGTCGCCCCTGATCCTTGGACCGTCAAGCGAGCGCGAGCCGATCTCACGATCCCTAAAGCCTTGACAGCCGGGTGTTGCTCGAAGACACGCCATAGTCTAGGTTGTAGATCTGACCAAAGGACGGGGAGAAAAGGGGAGAGAACTTGTGTCCCGCAAGCGGCGTGGCAAGCCATCTCCCAGAGCAGCCTCGCGCAGCCTCCGGTCCGGCCGGCGGCGAACAGCAGTTGTTGGCGCTCTAGGTGCTTGTGCCCTCGCCTTACTCCTCGGACTCCTTTACGGGCTGACCCGAGAAGATACGCCGGTTCCCGATCCGGACCGGTCGGTGATGGAGCCCCAGGTGGCCGCGAAGATTGAGCAGGCTCGCCGGGCAGTGCTGGCGGAACGAGGCTCGAAC
>DATDRI010000016.1:0-5872 GCA_035291825.1 Vicinamibacteria bacterium
TCGGCCGCGAGCTCGTCGAGATCTAGATCCCCGGGTAGGGATCGACCTCGATGTGGACGAAAGCGCCCAGGTAGCGCCAGTCGGTTTCGCCCCGGCTCTCCAGCATGGGGACCGAGCCCGTCTCGGTCTCGATCGAGACGAGATAACAGTATCGTCTGATTGATGAAAGTCATCCCGGACCGAAGCGCGATGCTGCTGCCCTTCTGGTCGCGCATCGTGTCCGGAACCACTTATCACACGATCTTGACGAGAGCTTCGCCGTCAACGACCAGACCCGTCGAGATGCCGCGAAAAAGCTCTTTCTTTGCCTTCTTGCGAGCTTCTTCATTACGCGTAAACTCTTAGGCGTGTGGAAAAGTTGAAAGCATTGTCCATATCAGGGCAAGCACGTTGTCACAGAAAGGGCGCAAGGAGAGCTGCTGCATGGATGGAGGTTCACGAAAGCCGTAGCGGAGTTGTGAATGCGCAAGAGACGTCGCTCGCAACGAGGGGGAGTGAAGAGGAGACAGTCCAGAAGCGATGCACGCCCGAAGACTCTCGACGAGCTGTGGACTCTGGCTGGTGCTCGCAATGTGGCTGGCGTCACCTACCAGGTAGCGGTGGACAGCCAACCTTCTGGCATCCCGCCGGTGCGGAACCGCACCAATTGCGCGCGTCATGCCGGAGGGGTACGACGACATCGATTGCACCAGGGGGGATGGCACAAGGCTATTCGCGTGCCAGCTCGATCATCGTGGCCTAGTCTTTCTGCGGCCGATGCTCGAAGACGACCGTCTTGTAGTGCGGGTTGTTGAAGGAGTCTGTGAAGGTCAACCCACACTTGAAGTCCTTGCCCTCCCTCAGGTGCTTTGCCGGTAGATCGAATGTCACCGTGAACTCAACCGTGCTGCCCGGTCCTTCGACCTTAATCGTGTTGTAGGGTGGTCCATCTTCCAGCGACGAATGTTCGTCGTATAGGTGTCCGACCACCGGAGGGCGCTTCATTCGTACGGTGAGGACCCTGATAGGCATATCAGGAACTAGAGAGGTTGCATACCAGCGGGACTCCAACCTTGCGGCATCGGTCTCCACTTTGTCTTTGTCCTTCAGTATTCTCCAGTATCCCTTCCCTCCGGCTTGGACGAGACGCAGCCCGCCCTTATGGCCGAGGAGTCTTTGCAAGACCCAGATGAGAAACTGCGTGCCTCTAGCTCGAGCGGCGAGAATGAGGCCTATGGCTCCACCGAGAGCAGTGACGATGGCCCAGGCATGAGGAATGGCGTTCCACACCCACGTCAGCCACTCGGTCACGGCGTTAGTCTAACCGAAGAGTTTCCCATTGCGAAGTCGGGATCGATCAGAAGCGAGTACAAGCGATCTGGGAGTGTTATGAGAGCCTTCTCGATCACATCACGAACTTTTCCAGAAAGCACGGCCGAACGCTGTCAAGCAAAAATGAAGTTTTTTGTGGCCCCTTCACTCTCCACCGGCATCGGAGCCTCGGTTCCTCCGCGGCTCGATATTCCAACGTCCTCGTCGCGGCTCTCTTGACTCTTCGCCGAGAAGGAGATTACTATCCGCACGAAGGCAGAGTGCCCCAACCGCTCGCTGAGGCCAGCAAGCTAATTGAGGAGGCCTGCCATGCCCGCATCGGCTCCGAGCCGTCTGACGCCCCTCCCGACCGTCGTTCTGGGCGCTCTCGCAACGCTCGTCTTGTTTTCCCCAGTCCTGGCGGCTCAACCCAAGCCTCCACAAGGCTGCATGGACTGCGCCAACTACGTGCGCTACTCCTATTTCGCCAGCTCCCTCATGGACTGGGAGAAGGTGACCGGGAACTGGAGGATTGTGCGGCGGCGCGGCGACAACGCGGCACGCCCGGTGACCCTAGGGGTCGGCCCCGCTGAGCCTCCGCTCCTTCTCGCCCAAAGCTTCGAGCTCCCGCCGGAGATCGTCGGCGCCCCAACCCAGTATTGGTTGCGGTTCCGCTACCGGAGGATGAATTCTGCGCGACGGGACCCGGGCGCCGGTGTACTGCTCACCGCCGGCGAGGGTGGTCTCGTGCTTCAGGATCAAAGGCTCGATTTCACCGAGCTCACCGTGGGCGGCTGGCATTCCCGCACGGTGACCGGAACGCTCGAGCTCGACCCGGCCGACAACGAGCTCACCGTGGCGCTCTACTCACGCAGCAACAACGTCCTCTTCGACGATGTCGAGGTGTGGGTCGAGGGCACCGGAAGTGCAAGTGCTTATCGGGTGTGTGCCCCCTCGACGCTCTCTCCAATTGGCGAGGTAGCACGTATCACACTCGATGTCCTGAACCAGGCCGGCGAGAACTCCTACTCGTCGGACAGCTGGTGCAACAGCTTGCCTGGAGGAGAGAACCCATTCCCCCGCGGCTGGCTGCTGTCCAACCCAGACGTTCGCTTTGCCCCGAGCCCCCACTACTCCGACGAGTACTACCGGGGGATCGCCGACGAGCTACGGCGGACGACACGGTCTTTCTATCTGTCGTCGCTCGGATTCGACCCCAAGCTGGCCCGCGTGTACCTCGCTCCGGCGCTGCGCGACTTGAACGATACCTTCGACGGCGTCCCGCCAACGTACTGGCCGGTGGTTCGGGTCCTCACTTCCCAGCACGATCTTCAGGCTCTCTATAAGGCCCTGGTATCGCGGATGGGGCGGGAACGCCGCGTTCGCGTCGCCGTCGCAAAGATTGGCGAGAAGCCGATCAACCACAATCACACCAAGATGGCGATTCGCGACGGACGCTTCGCCATCGTCGGCGGCCAGAACTGGGAGAGCGAGTACCTCGAGAGTCCTCCGCTCTACGATCTCAGCATGCGCCTCGAGGGTGATGCGGCGCGTCTGGCTGCAGACATGTTCAGGAAGGTCTGGGGGCGCGCCGGCGGCAACTGTCGCCCCTTCCGGAAGCCGCGCGCCGATGATCCCTGTTCCAGCGCGCCGACCAGCGACGGTCTGCTGCCGCCGGGCGCCTACGAATCCCACAACGTGTTTGCCCTCGGACGCGGGCCGCGGCAGGACGGCTCGCTCGATCTGTCGGCCGATCACGTGGTGGAGTGGGCTTTCCGCCAGGCGCAACGCACTGTTCACATTTCCCAACACATGATGAACTGGCTCGGAGCGTATTCGGATTTCGTGCTCGAGCCTCTCTTCGATGCCATGATCAAGAATGGGATCGAGGTCAAAATCTTGCTGTCCCAACCCCATGATCTTCGGACCGCACCTTGGGGGGTCTCGACGCAAGCGCGGCATCTCGAGACGACACTCTACGCCCAGGGGCTCGCCGCCGGTCTCAGCCCGGACGAGCTCGACGAGCTGGTCTGCCGTCTGGAGGTTGCCCAATTCCGGCCGGTCGATGGCGAGCTGGAGGTCGACTACAAGACCCACAACAAATTCTGGATGGTGGACGGCACCTCGTTCTACATCGGATCGCAGAACCTCTACCCCTCGGCCATTGGAATCTACAACTCCAACCTCAACGAGTTCGGCTTCCTGGTCGACGATGCCGGCTACGCCCAGGAGGTCGACGACAAGTTCTGGTCGGTTCTGTGGGAGCGGGCGGAAGACCACGTGATCCCGTCCCAGTACGCGCAATGCGAAGGGAGAGAGCTGTTCGTCATCGAGGCGCTGCCCGAGCCGCTGGTGGTCGAAGGTGACACGGGTGCCCCCGCGGAAGGCCTGGTGGCTCTCAGGAACCGGATCGCCTCTCCCGTTCACTATGAAATGACCTCGCAGGACGACTGGCTGCGGATCGAGGAGCCCGGTCCGGGTACGATCGAGGGGGGCGGCGAGGTGACCGCACAGCTATCTGCCGACTGCCCCGACGAGCCACTCGAGCGTTACGGGTCTTACAGTGTGGAGGTGGATGGATCCGGGACGCATTTTTTTGACGTGGTTCAGATGTGCAGCGACCCAGGCGGTGACGGCGGTGGTGACGGTGATGGCGACGGGGACGGCGACGGAGACGACGACAAGGGAGGCGCAGACTCCTGGGGCGATCCTCACCTGGTCACCTACGACGGCCTGAAGTACGACTTTCAGGCGGCCGGCGAGTTCGTTCTGACTCGCGGCAGCGGTCTCGAGGTGCAAGTGCGACAGGAACAGTGGGGCGCCCGCAACGTTTCGGTCAACACCGCGACAGCGACTCGGGTCGGCGGCGATCGTGTCGCGTTCTACGCTTGGGAGACACCGCCGCTGAGGGTCGAGGGCTCGCCGACCGAAGTGGAGGAGGGCATGACCGTCACGCTTCCGGGCGGCGGGGCCGTCTCCCGGGAAGCTTCCCTCTATCGAGTGGACTGGCCCGTTGGAGGCACGCATCTCGAGGTGCGGGTCCAGACGGATCATCTCAACGTCTTCGTGCGTCCTGACCTCGGAATCACCGATCTGCGCGGTCTGCTGGGCAACCGTAATGGCAGCCGCGATGACGATCTGGCGCTCGATCAAGAGCCTCCAGAGATCCTCGTTTCACCCAGCTTCGCCGAGATTCATGGGGAGCTTGCCGACAGCTGGCGGATTACGGATGTGGCCGATTCGCTCTTCGACTACCCCGAAGCGACCGGTCCGCAGGACTACAACCGCTTCTATCCCTTCTTCCCCCCCGGGCCGATTACTCTGGGTGATCTCGATCCGGAGGCGGTCGCCTGGGCCCAGGCGGTCTGCACGGAGCTCGGCATCGCAGATCCACAGATCTACGAGTCGTGCGTTCTCGATGTGGCGCTGACGGGAGATCCAGACTTCGCGAGCGGTGCTGAGGAGGCAGCGCGAGGTGTCCACGAAGGCGTCTACTTCGAAGATTTCGAATCAGGTTCCGCGACCGGAGAGTGGTCGCATCAGAACGTAGCGACAAGCCCCAGCGGGGGTCGACGGTTTTTGGGACAGCTCGGCAACGACACCGTCACTTTGACGCTCGACGCTCTGCCAGTACACTCCTCCGTGGTGGTGACGTTCGATCTTTACATCCTCGCGACCTGGGACGGCAACGGCACCACGTTCGGGCCTGATTACTGGCGTTTGTCGGAGGGCGGCGGTCCGACTCTTCTGGAAACCACCTTCACCAATCAGGGAGCCCATCAGGCCTACCCCGACTGGGTCGGCGAGGGAGACTGGCCAGGGCGAACGGGAGCGGCAGAGATCGTCTCGTTGGGTTACGGCAGCGAGCCCGACAGCGTCTACCGCATCACTCGGAGCTTCCCTCACAGCGCGGAGAGCCTGGCTCTGGTGTTCGAGGCTTGGCATCTCCAGGGCATCGGTGATGAGAGCTGGGGTCTCGACAACGTGAAGGTCGTTCTGGAGGAATGAGAGGAAGTCGCGAGGACGGGAGAGGATTCCGTTGGTGACCGAGGGTGCTGACGCCGAGCCACTTCGTGACGAAAGTCGTTCGCCATCCATTTGTTGGAAAAGTGGTTCGAACGAATCCCCCCTTCGGCACCAACAAAGTAAGTAGCCGCAGGTTCAGACACACGGCTTCCTGAGCGTCTGTAGCGCTCCATCACCTCCTCACCGTAGTCACGTTCGGCGAAATAGGCGTTGTGAGTCCTGCACACGAGTCGGAGATTCTCCGGGCTATGGTCGCCCCCACGGCCAAACGGGTCGCGGTGATGAAACTCGAGCCGATCGCGGCTCGTACAGCGGCGACCGTGCTCATCCACAAAAGAGCATCGGTTCCCATCTCGCTCCCGCACCGCGCGCCTCACCGGAGCCGGGATGTAGCGTGATTTCGGCGACGCGTCGGCGCGCTCATCGAGACCCCGGCAAAAGTGGCGTGGGTCACCGAGCGGGGAATCTCGACTTCGCTCCTCCCGCCGGGCATGGGCGTGAGCTTCGTCTCCAAGAAGGGACTGGTCGAGACCTACCTCGACGCGATGGTGGTGGA
>DATDRI010000017.1:0-6250 GCA_035291825.1 Vicinamibacteria bacterium
GCCTGCGTCCTCGACGAAGCGAACCGGATGAGCGAGAGATCCTGGGCTTCTCTGGCGCCGCTTCTCGACCACCGTCGCTACGCGGAGAGCTTGGTAGTAGGAGTGAAGATCGCCGCGCATGAGGAATTCCGCTTCGTCACCACCATGAACGAAGACGCCTCGACCTACGAAGTACCCGAGTACATCCACTCACGGTTGATGCCTCAGATCTATGTGGACTTCCCCGAGGAAGACGAGGAGCGCGCGATTCTAAAAGAACAGATTCCATTCGCGGCCGACGAAGTCTTGCAATACGTCCTCAGGTATCTGCAGGCGGCCCACCGCGCCGATCTTCGTTACACCGTTCGAGACGGCATGAACGTGGTGCGTTACGCCATGAAGATGCTGCACATGAAACGGGCCACGGATGCGAAGACCGCCGTCCACAAGGCCCTGGAGCTGGCAATGGGAGCCGAGGAGGCCAAGCAGTTCGACATCTTCTGAGCTCATGGGCCGGAAGCGAGCAAACAGCTTAAGGGCTCTGACCCCGGAGGTCATTCCCGGGGTCCATCTTCTGCCGGTCGTGCACGAACGCGTCGACCTGGCGTCGGTCGTTCGAGCCGTGTTGGACGATTTGCAGCCTGCCGCGGTAGCGGTGGAGCTGCCCACCAGCCTGACCGATATCGTTCTCAAGGCGATCCGACGCCTACCTCAAGTCTCGCTCGTCCTGTCTGAGCGACCCGGAGAAGATGCCCTGGTTTGGGTCTCAATCGCCGGAGATCCTTTCGCGGAAGCACTGCGCTGGGCGAGCGAGCGCAGTAAGCCGGTGTTCTTTGTGGACCCGGATATCCCCTATGAAGAGCGGCGGCGAGATCCGGTACCGGACCCCTATGCCCTGTGGACCCTGGGTGCGCAGAAGTACCTCGAGCTCTTGGTAGAGCAGGGCGACGCCGCGCCCCGAGGCGACGTTGACCGGCAGCGCGAAGCCGGTATGGCCCACCGCATCAAGCAAGCGAGGGAGGTTTCTCCCTCCGGCCCCTTGCTCGCGCTGCTGGGGGCGGCGCACGTGCGGGCAGTGGCCCGGGCGCTCGCCGAGCCGACCGCCGAGCCCTTCTCGCGCGTTAAGCGCAGTCGATGCGAGCTCCGTCATCTGCATCCCGACAGCCTGACCGCCATCGTGCCCGATCCACCCCTGGCGCACTCTGTCTTCGAGCTTCTCCGGCGAGGCGAGGTCCTCCCGGAAGTGAACCTGGAGTCCGCGCTCTCTCGGCAGGTATCTTGGGTCCGGCACGGACTGCGGGTCATCACCGGGGACAAGGACGGGCAGAACAAACAGCGCCCCATGAACGTGGCGCTCTACGCGGCGCGCCACGGGTCTCGGACCGCCTTCGGCGAACAGTCGGTCCCGGACCGCAAGGCGCTTCAGGGGGTCGTTTGGCGGATCGGGGCTTCCTCCTACCAAGGCCAAACCCGGGAGAACATCCAGCCCTGGCAACGGAGGACGTTCTTCGACTTCGTTCGTCGCTATGCGCGGCTTCAGGGAGCATTGATTCCCGGCCTGTTCGAGTGGACGGTGGCGGCGCGGGGAGTCGGTGATGACAACTTGGCCTGGGAAGTGTTCGATGCGGCGCGATGCTATCCCTGGCAGAGAACGAACGCCGAGATAGCGACCGCTCGCATCGATGGAGACCAGCTGGATCTGGGTACGCGGAAGATCACCTTCCGCAAGCGATTCTTTCGCGTCAAGCAACGCCCGGTCCGGGTGCCGGTGCGGGAGCGGCCGACGACGGACGATCCCGAAAAGTGGCTGGAAGCGTTCGACCCGACGGGACTGTGCTCTCATCGCCCCGAGGATATCGTGATCGAAGACTACGCGCGCTTCCTCCAGAACAAGTCGGTCTCCCTTCTCTCGGCGGAGCGGAAACGAACCGAGCCCTTCACCAGCACGCTGCTGGACGGTATCGACCTCAGGGAGACCCTCCGGAATCTCCACCAGGGCAGAGTCTATGTGCAGGAGTTTGGACGGTCGCCCGGGGAAGCGGGATCGGTGGTGGTCGTTTTCGATCGGGATCTCCAGGGGCACTCATTTCCCTATTGCATGACGTGGCTGGGTGAGGACGAACAAGAATCGGATATGGCCTTTTACTCCACCGATCCGGCAGAGCAAGTGGTCGGTCCGGGTATCATGCGAGCCACCTACGGCGGATTCATGATGACCTATCCACCCCGTAGGGTCTTCGACGTCTGGCAGGATCGCGAGTATCGAATCGCCCGAGAGAAAGGGGAGGTGCTCCTCATGGCGGCGGTCGATTACAGTGAAGAAAAGCTGGTCGTGCACCTCGCCAAAGACCCGCCGGCCCCGGCCATGCACCAGTACGCCAGCGCCCAGAAAAAGCGCATCGTCCACATCCCCATCGGCTCCATGTCGCCGGTGACGCTGAAGAAGATCCGTGTGGTTCATCTTCTCGCTGGGCGTGACAAGCGTGCCGTAGCCAAGGACTACATTTGGTGATCGGTGCTGAAGGTCGCGGCCGGTCAGGGCCGCCAGCCTACTAGAAGCAACCATCATTTCGTTTGGTCTTACTTTATGCAATACTGGTGGCGTGGTTCTCCGGCGGAAGTTCCGCCGAGATCGTCTCGGCTCCAAAGGTGTACGGCTTCGATACCGGTTTCGTGTGCTACCACCGGGGCTGGAACGAGCTCAGGTCAGAGGACCTCGGACTCCTCTGGGAACATCTTGTATTGAACGAGCTGCACTCCCATCTCCAGTCCCGGGCGATTCACTACTGGCGGAGCAAGCAGGGCGCCGAGGTGGATTTCGTACTCACCCCGCGCGGGAAACCACCCATCGCCATCGAGTGCAAGTGGTCCGCCGACGGCTTCGAGTCGAGGGGGCTCCGGGCCTTTCGAGCCCGCCACCCCAAAGGGGTGAACTTCGTCGTAGCAACGGATGTGGAGGAGCGGGTCACGAAGCGCTTCGGAAAGGTTTGGGTTCGATTCGTCTCGCTCGAGGGACTCATCGAGGAGCTGACGTGGTGGAAACGCGGCGCTCCCCGTCTTCAGTGAAGGATCCTGGACCATCTCAAAAAGCGTGACCGCCACAACCGAGCCGCGCCTCAGGAGCAACCCGCATCGGTATTCGTATAAGCCTCACCCAACTTGTACCAAGTCGACGCTCGTCATCTGTCTACTTGAGGACGACGGGTCGTAGCAAGCCCTCCGGCTTTTCAGCGCTCGGGCCCGATTCTCGACGGGCACTCCCTAGCGTGTCGTGCGTTCGATGAGTGAGAGACGGCCGGCGCAATCTCCACCAAGGACTTCACCCCCCTGGACCCAGGCGTCATCGAATTCAAACACTATGCGCCGCGGGTCGGCCTGATCCTGGAGGTTAATGCGGAGACCGGCGAGCGGACCGAGCTCGTCTCCGTCCGCATCCCCGGACGTTGATCTCGGTAGGTTAAAGGGCAGAATACGGGGAGAGTCGGCGGCTCTCTACAATCTAGCCCAGTGCGCCAGGCGGTACCTAGCGGTCGTTGTCCTCTGCGTCCTCGTCGTCCTCTGCGTCAACTTCGACAGCGAGGACCTTTCCATCACCCGCGTCGACGACCAGTTCCAGCTCGAGGTTCTCCGTTCCCAGCAGAATCTCCACATCGTAGACCAGATAGCCGTTCTCGATCTCGAGCTCAACTTCCTCCACGGTAGCGCTTCTCAGCGCGGTGAGGGCCTTCTCCTTTGCTTCCTCGGAACCGATCTTCGCCAGTGCTTCAAGGTCGGCGTGGTCGACTCGGATGGAGCCCTGGAGCGCCGACTGGTCCTCGTCCTCGGCGTCGGGGGTGGTCTGAGCAGATAAACCAGCCGTCCCGACGGCTAGCAAGAACGCCGCCAGGAACAGAAATGTCGTCCCTCTAGCCTGTCTGTGTGTGTAGAACATGTCTCGCCTCCTGATTTGACGCAAGGGGTTGCGGCAAGCGGTAGTGAACAAGATACACTTCTCCTAATTCAGAATGCCCCGAGATCCTGAAGATACTCTGAAGATGAGACACCTTCGGAGGGTCCGGCCGAGGAGCCCGAAAAGCTAGTGCGGGTCCATGGGGTGGCCGTGGGTCGGGTCGTTCTGGTAGGCCTCATGGTGCTGGCGCAGGAGGTCTTTCCCATAGTCGTTGCCGTTGGGCGTGCGCACCACGGAATGAACGTGGCGGCGGCTCGCCACCGGGGGTCCTTGAAGCGCCACCGGTCCCTGATGGTCGAACTCGATGAGAATCACCGGGCTGTGTACCCGGTAGTAAAAGACGGCCTCGGGGCCGGTGTCGCCGATCCAGGCGAAAAAGGTCTCGTCGAGGTGGGCCTTCACTTCCTCCATACGGATCTTGGCGTGGCCGTCGTCCATGTTCCCCACGTACTCCTCGATGAGATCGAGCAGTAGTTGCCGCTGCGGCTGGGTCAACTTCTTAGCGGGGACTCCGGCGTAATCGAGCGTCAGGTTGTCGCTGTAGGCCTGGGCGAGAGCGTTGCTTCGCGTCTTCTCCACCGGCAATATGGCCAGCTTCCGCTGCGCGTCGTCGAGCGACTGCAGGAGCGCCAGCCCTTCGTTCTGCTCGTCCTCAAGAACGGTCGTCCCTTTGTATTTCCCGGAGAGAGCGATGACCGGCTCCGAGCCCATGAAGGTCGGCGTCATCACGACCTGGTCACCCAGAATGAAATAGTTGATCACCAGATGGTGGCCGTCGAGCTGCCAGCCCCAGGGCTCGTTCGCCGATGGCTCGCCCATGATGGTGATGTAGTAGAGTCCCTCCCCATACTCCTCGTGGTCCGAGACCAGCTCGGCGAGATGCTCGTTCAACTTCATGATGTTGCGGCTCTTCTCGAGACCCTTGGCGCTCAGGCTGGCCCGGAATAGCGCATAAGCCTTCTCGCGCTGGTCTTCGGTCATCTCGCCGAAGCGGACACCTTGACGAGAAGCCCGGTGGACGTTGTCCCACTTCCGCCATTCGATATCGTCGACCGCGTACGTCGTCTTGGTCCGCTGCTCTTCCGTCAGCGCGGCGAGGAAACTTTCCGCTGCGAGCTGGATGGGTTTGGTGGAGACACCGGTGGCCCGGATGGGAAAGAGATTCGGGATCACCGTCCCGTTGGTGGTGACTCCCCGATAAGGCTCCGCGAGGGCCTTTTCGCGCATGGCCGAGAGCCCCTGGCTCAGCCCCGACCTTCCGTGGAAGACGAGCCAGGCCGTCCCTGTCGCTAGGAGAACGAACAGAGTCGCTTTTTTCATGGTTCTGGTACCGAGGGAAGAATACGCCTTTTGGGAGGGGGGGCCACCGTCACAAGGAGCCTAGACCAGCTCGGTGATGTATTTCTCCTTCGCCAACCGCCAGAGCGAAGCCAGGAAGGCAGTGAGCGGTATGGCGAGGATCATTCCCAGTATCCCTCCCAGGGCAGCGCCCCAGAAGAAGATAGCGATGATGATGGCCATGAAGTGCAGTCCGGTTCGCTTGCCCATGATCTTGGGCGTGAGAACATAGCCTTCAATCAACTGAACCACGAGAAAAACCAGCCCCACCGCCATCAGAGTATGGAGGCCGCCACCGGTTTGGAAGAAGGCGAGTGGCAGAGCCATGCTGAGGCCGAGGATGCTTCCCAGGTAGGGAATGACGTTGAGGAGACCCAAGGCGAGACCGATGACGAAACCGTACCTCAGTCCCACCAGGCTGAATCCCAGGGCGAAGAGAAGGCCTTGAAGAAAAGCGATGATGAGTTGTCCCCGGAAGAAAGCGACCACGATATCAACGAACTCGTGGACGAGATAGACCACGTCCTTGCGCGTCTCGGGTTTCAAGAAGGGGAGGAGTTGCGAGCTGTCGAGACGTCCCGGTTTGGCCATCAAGAAGAAGGCGAAATAGACCGGGAGGACCGCCCAACTGAAGATGGAGAAGATGCCGCGTACAACCCCGGCACCGGCGGAGAGTGCTCCCTGTCCAAAGAGCTGCAGACCCTGAACCAGAGCCTCCCCCTGTCCCTCCAGGAGCTCCCGCAAGCGCTGTCCGGTCGGATCCGTTTGGAGGTAGTCCATGACCCGAGGCCATCTTTGCCTGACGTAGTCCAAGAGCTGGCGCGACCATTCGGGAACCTGGGCCACCAGGCCGAGGAGCTGCTCGGCGATCAGAGAACCGAAGAACCATAGGAACGCTCCCACCGGCAGAAGCATCGACAGAAACACCAGCGCCAGTGCCACCGGGCCGGGAAGGTGGAGTCTCTGGCAGAGCCAATCGTAGTA
>DATDRI010000018.1:0-18883 GCA_035291825.1 Vicinamibacteria bacterium
GGAGAAGGGCCCTTCGACCGATTGATCTTGCGGGGCGCCATCCTCATCGATGGATCGGGGTCTCCCCCCATGGGGCCGGTAGATATCGTGGTCGAGCGGAACCGAATCACCGAGATAAGGAACGTCGGTTTTCCGGGAGTGGCCATCGATCCGGAGAGAAGAGCGGCGGTGCGAACCGGGGACAAGGAGCTCGACGTCGAGGGAATGTACGTGTTGCCCGGATTGATCGACATGCATGGGCACATTGGGGGAGCGAGCCAAGGCACCCCGGCGGAATACGTCTTCAAGCTGTGGATGGGGCACGGCATCACCACCGTCCGCGACCCGGGGAGCGCCAACGGACTGGATTGGACTCTTCGTCACAAGGAGAAAAGTGCCAAGAACGAGATTACCGCACCGCGTATCGAGGCCTACATTCGCTTCGGGCAGGGACGCCAGCGAGCCATCTCTTCGCCGGACGAGGCTCGGGCGTGGGTCACCGAGGTGGCGGAACAAGGGGCGGATGGATTGAAGCTGACCTCGCTTCGTCCCGACATCATGACGGCCACTATCGACCAAGCCAAGAAAGAGGGCCTTCGCACCGCCTGTCACCACGCGCAATTGGGTGTTGCCTGGATGAACGCGCTGGACTCCGCTCGACTGGGGCTCACCACCATCGAGCACTGGTACGGTCTGCCCGAGGCGCTTTTCGTCGACCGCACGGTGCAGGACTTCCCGCCCGACTACAACTACAGCGACGAGCAGGACCGATTCCGGGAAGCGGGCCGCCTTTGGAAACAGGCGGCACCGCCTTTCAGCGACCGTTGGAACGAGGTCATGAACGAGCTGGTCAAGCTCGACCTCACCTTGGTTCCCACCTTTACGGTTTACGAGGCGACTCGGGATCTCATGGGAGCACGCCGGGCGGAATGGCACGAGGAGTATACGCTCCCTTCCTTGTGGCGCTTCTACCAGCCCAGTCGAGAGGCCCATGGCTCGTTTTGGTTCGATTGGACGACGGAGGACGAGGTGGAGTGGAAGAACAACTACCGCCTGTGGATGGCCTTTGTGAACGAGTTCAAGAACCGAGGTGGGCGCGTGGCGGCCGGCTCCGATGCGGGCTTCATCTACAAGTTGTACGGCTTCGCCTACGTTCGCGAGCTGGAGCTCCTGCGAGAGGCTGGGTTCCATTCGCTGGAAGTCCTTCGGGCCGCAACGTTGGAAGGCGCGGAGGCCTTGGGAAGGGTGGACGAGTTGGGAACGGTGGAGGTCGGCAAGCTGGCCGACCTGGTGGTCCTGGAAAAGAACCCTCTAGAGAACTTGAAGGTGTTGTACGGCACCGGGGCCATTATGCTGAACGAGGACGATGAGCCGGTTCGGGTGGGTGGCGTCAAGTACACCATCAAGGACGGCATCATCTATGATGCGCCGGCGCTGCTGGCGGACGTGCGACGGATGGTCGAGGAAGCCAAGCTCGACAAGAGGACGCCGATTACCCAACCGGGTTGGACGAACTGAGCGATCCTCGCCTCACAGGAACGGCCGCTAGTCGGTCGAGGCTCGTCGCGTCATGAGATCGACGTACAGGGCGTAGAAGCGATCCAGGTTCAGATCGAACTGAACGCGGACTCTTCCCACCCCCAGTGGCTGATGCTGGTCCAGCTCCCAGGCGAGCGTGGTGCCGTAGTCGATGCCGTGATCGATCTCGACATCGACGTACATGTCGCGAGCCTCGGTGATGATGGACGGCTCGAGAACGCTCGCCACGCTTACTTCGTCCCACATGAAAATCCACGGCACCCAGTCGGGATCCGGCCCGGGAGGTTGTTGTCGGTTGAAACGCTTGATGTACTGGGCCACCGGGTTCGGCGACTGCGCGATGCGCTCGACGAGCGCTTCGCTGTGGCGTGTCTTTGCCGAGATGTCCACCGGGGTGATGGTGACCCGCTTCCAGGGAGCGCGCAGAACCATGCGCGCCGCTTCCGGATCCCACCACCAATTGAACTCCCGACGGTAGAGAGCGCGCTCGATGCCACCTCCCATGACCACCAGCTCCTTGGCCTTCTCGGGAAGCTTGGGATCCAGCATGAGGGCAAGCGCGATGTTGGTGAGCGGCCCTCCGCTCCAGATGACGACCTCGCCGGGGTGGGCATTGACGGCTTCCACCATGAAATGAGCGGCGTCTCCCTCCGCCGGCTTGGTGGTCGGCTCGCCCTCGGGTAGCGGGACGCGCTCGAACGGCCCCGGCATGCCATCGTTCCAGGCGCCCTTATAAAGGTGTTCGCCGTAGAAGGTCTCCCATCGTTCCGCTTCTTCCTTGCTGTTCAGAAGGGGGAAGACCGCCCCCCGGTAGACCGGGATGTCGGTGCGGCCGGCGATCTCGAGCGCGCGGAGCGTATGCAGGGTCTCTTGATCCATCCACAGGTCCCCGCTGACGATGGTGATGCCTAGAACCTCCGCCCGCGGTGACTGCACGAACATCAGTATTGACTGCATGTCGGTGCTGCACGGCCCGCGCGCGTCCTGATCGACGATCACTTTGATCTTCTGGCTGGAAGCCTGGGCACTCCATAAGGGGTGGAGACCGACCGCCAGCGAGCAGAGGGTGACCAGGGCCGGGTGGACGGTGCTTCGCGCCACTAGAGACATCATCGCCCTCCTCGACGGTTCATGGACGAAAGGGTTCTTCTCATCTCTTCCGGCAGGAACCGCGGCGAGATGTAGACCACCTCGCCTCCCACCACCGTCATCATAACCTCGGTCTCCGCGATCTCGCCGGGGAGAACCTTGAAGAGATCGTGCGAGAGAACGACCAGATCGGCCAGCTTGCCGGCTTCGATGGAACCCTTGATGTCTTCCTCGAAAGAGGCGTAGGCCGCGTCCAGCGTGTAGCCGGCAATCGCCTCCTCCAGGGTGAGCCTTTGAGAGGGGATCCAGCCTCCCTCCGGCTGATGATCGAGATCTTGCCGGGTGACGGCGGTGTGAATTCCCACCAGCGGATCGAGGGTGACCACCGGCCAATCGCTTCCATGAACCACTCGGGCCCCGGCTCGACGGAGGCTCTTCCAGGCGAACGCCCGCTCGATCCGTTCCGGTCCCACCGCTTTCGTCCAGACGCCTCCGAAGTCGGGAGCTCCATGAAGGGGTTGCATGGCGGCGATCACTCCGATCCAAGCAAAGCGCGGGACGTCGGCCTCCGAGATGACCTCGACGTGCTCGATGCGGTGTCGGGACGGGCCGTTTTCCCTGGCCGCTTTCTGGTAGGCGTCAAGGACCATGCGGATCGATCGGTCGCCGATGGCATGAGTGAAGATCTGCAAGCCCCGCCGGTCGAGCTCCGATACCAGCTCGTCGATCTCTTCTTGGCGGTAGTTGGTGGCTCCTCGTTCCTCCGGAGCATTTGCGTAAGGCTCGAGCATTGCGGCGGTGTGAGACTCGATGACACCATCCATGAAAAGCTTTACCGCCCCTGCCTTGAGCCACGGGCCGCGGTAGCGGGATTTCATTTCACTGAATCGATTGAGCTCTTCCTCGGTGGTGCTCTGGTGGACGGACATGGCCGCATAGACTCGCAAGCGGAGCTCTCCTCTTCGCGCCAACTCTTCGAACAAATCGAAGGCGTCGTCATCCGGATAGCCTGTCCCTTCTTCCAGGCGGGGGATTCCGGTTGCGATCTGTATGCTGGTGATGCCGAAACGGTGGGCATAAGCCATTCCGTTGCGGAGGGCGGCCAGCAACTCCCCCCGAGACGGGCCAGGGATGGCGCGCCGCACCAAGCGGACGGCGCCCTCTTCTTTCAGGGCTCCGGTAGGATCTCCGGTGAGTGGATGGCGAACGACCTCGCCGGGTCCCAGTGGCGGCGACTGGCCATCAACTCCTGCCGCTTCCAGAGCCTTCGAGTTCACCCAGGCGGTGTGGGAATCGTAAGACAGCAAGAAGACCGGCCGTTCCGGGACGATCTCGTCGAGATCCTGCCGGGTAGGGAGTCGTCCTCCGTCGACATGGGTATAGTTCCAGCCCCGGCCGACGATCCATCCTCGTCCCGGATGGGCCTCAGCATAGAGACGAACGATCTGCTGCATTTCCTCGAGGGAGCGCGCCTCGTCCAGCCGTACTTGTTCCAGCAGAAGAGAGCCCCCCAGCAAATGGAGATGACTATCGATGAGACCGGGGAGAACCAATCTGCCCTCCAGCTCGACCACTACCGTTTCCGGGCCGATGAAGCGCTCCACGTCCGCGCCACCGCCCGCCGCCAGGATGTTTTCTCCCGAGACGGCGACCGCCTCCGCCCAGGGTTGCTCGGTGTTGACGGTGTAGATCCTTCCGCCTCGCAGGACGAGCGTGGCGTAAGGTCCGGGAGGTGAGCAGGAGGAGAGCGCGAGCAGCGCCAGGGAGACGAGCCATCGCTTCTTCATCAACGGCGTTACTATAACCGACCAGGCTTTCCGAGAGGACGACGACCGCCTGGAACCGGAGACGAGCGGGCGGGTGAGGGTTCTAGTTAATGGGTCGCGGCGATCCAGCCGTACGGAGATTGTGCATGACGACGTAGCCATAGGCTGCCGTCACCCCGATGCGCACCCAGAGGGCAGCTTTGTCGTGTCCTTTCTCGCGCAATCGTTTGGTCGTCCACCAGACGGCAGCCGGAACCAGGATGTGCGCCGAAACGCGAACTTCCCGATGGGTCACCAAAGGATTCATTTCGTAGATTCCGGGGTGGGTGAGGCCCCATTCGGTGGAAGCCAGATCTCCGGCCGAGGCAGCGAACATGCCCACACCGAACGTCCGGAAGAGCGCTCCTTCCTCTGAGTCAACGACCGGGGCCGATTCTCCGGACTGCGCCGAAGACTCCTCGGCAAGCGATGGGGCGCCCAGGCCGAGGAGCAGAAGAAAGGTGAGTGCTGCCGTCGTTTTCATCATGCTGAGCTCCGCGCCAGGGGCTCCGGTTGTCAGATACCCCCCGGTGGTTCCACACTAAGGAGTTGGACGATGTGCGAGGGTTTCTAGCAAGATGGGTACCAACACCGACCGTCAACGGGAAGGGGAAAGGAAACCGCCTCTATCTAAGGGGGATCTTTCTGTGACGGAACCGAGGGAGTCATTTGAGCTGCGAAAAGACAACGTTGGGATTCCACAACACCTGTCGGGAAAGGACCCCCGCCCCGGTCGGAGAGGGACGTTGCTGGGTTTGCTTCTCGCTCTCTTCCCGGCGCCGCTTCTTCTCGGCGCCCCGGACCCGGCCCTACGCGACCCGGATTACCTTCGGTTGGTCGATGCGGCCTTCGAGCGGATGTACAACCTGCAATACGAGGCTGCGATCGCAACGTTCTCGTCGTTAGAAGCCCGGTACCCGAGTCACCCCGGTCCGCCACTCCACGCCGCAGGCGCGCTCTGGCTGCAGGAGCTCTTCGAGCGCCAGGAACTGGATCTTAGTCGATTCATCGCTCCTGGTTATTTCAACAAAGCATCCGATCGGAAGATGCAGGATTCCCAAAGAAAGGCCTTCTTCGAGGACATCGATCGCGGTCGAGGTTTCGCCGAGGACATACTGAGCCGAGAACCCGGCAACGGGGATGCCCGTTTTCTTCAGGGAACGGCCGAGGCACTCTTGGCCGCTTTCTCCTATACGGTTGACCGTCAGACCCTGGATGCCTTCGGACACGCCAAGAAGGCGTACCAGCAGCATCGAAATCTCATCGACCAAGACCCGGCCTATTACGATGCGTACATTAGCGTGGGACTATACGAGTACATCGTCGATAACCTGCGGTGGTACCTGAAATGGCCCGCCAAGATGATCGGGTATCGAGGGAGCGAGGAGAGAGGAATCGAGTACCTGGAGATGGCGCGGAGCAAGGGGCGGTCGGTAACCGAGGAAGCCAGCGCCATGTTGATGGTCATCTATTTCCGTGAAAGGCGGTACCGAGAGGCGTTGGCGCTGGCCAGCCACCTGCGTCGACGTTTTCCACAGAACTTCCTCTTTCATCTGAACCAAGGGCAGATTCTGGACAGGATGGGGCGGAAGCAGGAGGCGGTGGAGACTTATTCGGCGGTGGTGGCGCTTGCCGCCCAGGGGCGGCCCGGCTATGGGAGGCTTCCGCTCGACACGTTCAGATACCCGTTGGGGAAGAGACTCCGAGAGCTTGGCCGAACGGAAATGGCTCTTCGAACGTTCACCGAATGCGTCGACGATCCGCGAACCCCGAATCGCGAAAGGGCGCTTTGTCACCTAGACGCCGGGGTCATCGCCGACCAGAGAGGAAGGAGAGACGAAGCCGCTCAACACTATGAGGCGGTGCTAGCGCTTCCGCAAATCGAAGACTCTCACCAGCAGGCTCGGCGATACCTCAGTCGGCCTCGGCGGGGGCAGTGAGAATTTTTGAGGCGGTTCTAACCGATGACTTCGCCGATTCGACCGAGCGCCCAATCGACGTCCTGGCGCTCGATGACCAGGGGCGGTGCGAAGCGTATGACGCTTTGGTGCGTCTCCTTGCAGAGCATTCCGCGTTCCATGAGCTTCTCGCAATAGGCGCGGGCCGGGCCGGACTCCGGTTTCAGCTCCACCCCGATGAGGAGCCCCTTGCCGCGGACTTCTTTGACCAGCGGAGAGCTCATCTCGCGTAAGCCTTCCATGAAATAGGTACCCATGCGCTCGGCGCGCTCCACCAGGTTCTCCTCCACCAGGATGCGGAGCGCTTCGGTTGCCAGGGCGCAAGCCAAGGGATTTCCGCCGAAAGTCGAACCGTGATCGCCGGGTCGAAAAATCCCCAGCACTTCCCGGGAGGATACGACGGCCGAGACCGGATAGAATCCTCCCGCCAGAGCCTTGCCGATGATGTAGACGTCGGGCACCACGTTCTCATATTGGCAGGCAAACAGGCGGCCGGTGCGGCCCAGACCGGTCTGGATCTCGTCGGCGAGGAATAGAACGTTCTCCGCCGCGCAGAGAGCCTTCAAGTCGCGCAAGAAACCTTCCGGGGGAACGATGACTCCCGCTTCACCTTGAATGGGCTCGACCAGGATGCCCACCGTATTCCTGTTCACCGCCTTGCGAACGGCGTCCACATCACCGTAGGGCACGGTACGGAATCCGGGCGTGAACGGGCCGAAGCCCTCTCGATACTGAGGGTCGGTGGAAAAACCGACGAGGGTGGTGGTGCGACCATGGAAATTGTTCTCGAAGGTGATGATCTCCGCCCGGTCGGCCTCCACGCCCTTCTTCAGGTAGCCCCACTTGCGCGCCGTCTTGATGGCGGTCTCCACGGCTTCCGCGCCGGAGTTCATGGGCAGCACCATGTCCATACCGCAAAGGTCCGCCAGCATCCGGAAGAAGGGACCGGTCTGGTCGTTGTGGAAGGCGCGAGAGGTGAGGGTGAGCCTTTCCGCCTGTCGCTTAACGGTGGCCACCAGTCGGGGATGGCAATGGCCTTGGTTCACCGCGGAGTAGGCGGAGAGACAGTCCATGTACTTCTTGCCTTCGACGTCCCAGACCCAGATGCCCTCGCCCCGCTCGAGGACCACCGGCAGCGGATGGTAGTTATGGGCTCCGTACGTTTCAGCGAGCGAAATGTGCTCTTGGGTTTTTCCGGATGTGGTCGGTGTCGGCGATCCTGTCATGCGTGTCCCCTTGCGGTCTCCATTTCGAGCTTACCACGCTCCGTAATCCGCCCAGGCGCTCGAGGTTCGTCGAGCGTCCGGATGACCCGAGAATTCCAGGTCTTCAATTTAACCTTGCCAGATCCACCAGAGAAAAAGACAGATCATCGTGACCGCCAGGGATAGCTTCGCCACCGTTCCAAGAAGCATCCCGACCACGGTGCCGAACGCGCTTCGCAGGCTCTCATCGAGCCGGCGGCTGTGCACCAGCTCAGCTAGCACCGACCCGGTGATCGGGCCCAGAATCAGACCGAGTGGCCCGAAGAAAACACCGACCAGCGCTCCAAGTAGGGCGCCCAAGGCGGCCCATCGACTTCCCCCGAACTTCTTGGCTCCCAGAGCGCCGGCGGTAAAGTCGAGGACATAGGCCAAGGCACTGATTACAACCAAGACGAGAAGCCGCCCGTAGCCGACGGTCTGAAAATCGGTGAAAACACCGTACACCAAGGCTCCCAGAAGGATGAGCGGCGTGCCGGGAATGATGGGAAGGAAGGATCCGAGAAGGCCCACCAACATCAAGACGCCGACCAGGAGATAGACCGCGGTCACGAATCCATTCTACCTTTGGCACGGGGGTTGGGGTCGCGACTTCCAGAGCGGAAGTTTCTGAGTCCGGCTGCAGCGGCCCGCCCCGCTCGCCAGGGCTAGTCCCAAACGTGAGTGAGAGTGGTGCGCTCTCCCAGCTCGTTGTGCTCGACTACCAGCTCGACCAATCGTTCCACGTCGCGAGCCCGCAGGGCCTTCGCAATCTCCGAATGTTGGTGAACCATCAGCTCTCGGAATTGAGGTGAGCCGTGGAAGTCCGGTCGCAGCATGGTAACGATCCGGTATGGCTGGAGCGCCGTCCGCAACTGGCCGACCAACTCCTTGAGGCGCCGATGAGCGGTGACTTCGATGAGCAGCTCGTGGAATCGGGCGTTCAGCTCGATCAGCCGATCGATATCCTCCGCACCTGCCTGCTCCGCTCGAGTACAGAGAGACTCCAGACGGTCGAGCTGCTTGGCGGTGATTCTCTCCGCCGCCAGTCGTATTCCATAAGTTTCCAAGACTCGGAGCAGGCCGTATATCTCTTTGACGTCGTTTGCCGAGAGCTTCACGACGGTCAGTCCTCCCGAGGGAAAGGGTTGGACGAGACCTTCCTGTTCGAGTCGGGAGAGCGCCTCGCGCACCGGCGTCCGGCTGGCTCCCAGCTCCCGCGCGATCTCGAGCTCCTTCAATCGTTCTCCGGGACGAAGGTCCCCGCTGATGATCCTCCTCTTCAAGGAGGTGTAGACTTGATCGGCGAGGGTAAGCCTCTCTACCGGCCTGGTCTTGAGCCTGCCGGTCGCCATAATCAACCCCCGGGTTTTTGATTGGCCATGCGGCACAGCAAACGCTCCGCCCTGACCGGATTAAAGACGCCGCACACACAGAATCGCGACATGTAGCGTGCACATTCCGCAGCAGACTTGCGCCGTGTCTTGACCCAATCGATCATTTTTTGAGCGAAGGCACTGGCAACCATTCCATGACCGCACATGGTGGTAAGCGACAAAGTGTTCGCGTCAGCCAACTGGCTGGTGTTACCCATGAATCCCAGAGAATACTCCACCGCGTGCGGCTCGATGCCCGCTCGTCGGCTGCAATTCACCGCGTCCTCGACGAGCGCCGAGATGTTGATGGATAGTCCCAGGTCGGCTGCTCTTACCTCTTGCAAACATTCGTATAGAGAATCGGGGTTGTCGAAAACCGCGGCTGCCGTGGTGGGGGTGGTGATTCCCTCGATGACGTCTTCCACCGAACCGTTGGCGGGACGACGCCAGTGAGCGAGTGGATTCAAGTGGCGTGAGGGACGGAAGATGCTCCCGTTCTTGCCGTCGCCCATGTTCACCGGATGGTGACGGGCACAGATTCTCAGGAACTCCCGGAGACGCTCCGACGCACCCAAATCGTTCCTGCCGCGAGTACACATGGCGAACAGGATGTAGTCGTCTTTCAGATCCTCAGGCTGACCGGAGCGGTGAAGTGTATTCGTCATTTCGCTACGTGCAGCGCAGTCTCGGTGGGATTCGTCACCCGGCCGAGACCGAGGTTGGTCTTACCTCGAATCACCGGATATCCCCGGCGCGACAGAAGCTCCGGCAAAGGGTTGCTTGCGCCGGGACCGCAGACGGCGCCTATCCCCAGGGAGACGACCGTTTGGAGTCGCGGACCCACGGTTTCGACGACCTCGAGGATTTCCTCCACGCCGCTCAAGGGGACTTTGATCTCGACGATGGCCGACAACACCTTTTCATCGAGGATGTCCGTTCGCACTTTCCCCCGCGATCGGTCCGCCATGAGCTGGGTCACCGGGTTGTTCGGCTCGAACTCGGCTCCTGCGTCCGCCAAGGCAGCAGTCATGCGATCGATGTCACGAAACCATACACCTACCCCGGGGCGCCCGAACTCCACCACCAACCCCGCCTCGCCCGGCCCGACCCGATGAGTCACGTCGTTGGTCTTGACCTCCTCGGTGCCCCGGCCATGGACTCCGGTGCTCTCATGGGTGGAGGTCACATCAGAGAAGGCCCGTCGCACCACCCGGGGCCAGGTCAGCTCATCGGGCTCGAACGCCGCGGTGGGACATACATCGGGCTCCGGCTCGAAGCGCAGACGCATCCAGCCGAGAACGGTGCGAAGGGAGCGCACCAAAGTTGGATTGAGGTGCTCTTGGCTCATCCCCCGATAGCACTGGTAGCACTCGACGCAGTTTCCGTGATCGATCTCGGCTCGATTCGATTGCGGGTCGATGGCAATGGCACCCATCGGGCAAATCGGGACGCAGTTACCACAAGCAACACACCTGGAAGGGCTTATACGCATGGTGCAAATGTTCCAACCGGATACGGTATGCCAGGCACCCTTGCAAGTCAACCTGGGAACGAGCGAGACGCGGGCGGCGGAAGGGTTAGGCGGAGAGCTGACCGAGCTCGAAGGCGTCTCTCAGTTCCGGCACGAAGCAGCGAGACCGAAGCTCTTCCTCGATGCGGCGAGCCAATTTTCGGGAGGCCTCTGGTTCGCCGTGGGTGACAAAAACGGTAGGCGGTGGTTTTTCCGAAGAGCGGAGCCAGCGAAGAAGCTCGTCAGCGTCGGCGTGAGCAGACAATCCTTGAAGCGACTGGAAACTTGCCCGAACCGGGACATCCATCCCATGCATCCTGAGGGTCTTGGCTCCTTCTAGTAAGGCTCGGCCCCGTGTCCCAGCGGCTTGGTAACCGACCAGCAGGATCAAGTTGCGTTGCTCGGGCAACAGGCGCCGCAGATGGTGAAGAACGCGACCGGCAGTGAGCATCCCGCTGGCGGATATGATGATGCGAGGGCCGGGAAGCTCGTTGAGCTCTTTGGATTCCTCGACGGTTCGGTGGAACTTCACGTTGCGCGGAAACAGGCGGTTGGCTCCGTCCTCGGCTAGGTTCTCATCCAAGCTCTCGTCCCTCAGGTGATGGCTATAGATCCGGGTAGCATCGACCGCCATCGGACTGTCTATGTGGATAGGAACGTCGGGGAGGTCACCGTCGTTCATGAGCTCGCGCAGGATGAGGGTGACCAATTGGGCTCGTCCCACCGCGAAGGAGGGAATAAGCACCGTCCCGCCACGGTCGAAGGCCTTTCTGATGGGCTCGCTCAATTGCGCCTGCAGAGGGCGATGATCATGAGCGCGATCGCCATAGGTCGACTCGACCACCATGAAGTCGCACACCGGCGGTGCCGCCGGATCGGAGTGCAGGGGGACGCCGTACCGTCCTACGTCTCCGCTGAAAACCAGCATCGTTTCCTTCTTTTCGGAGGGAACGTGCAGTTCGATCATAGCTGAACCGAGTATGTGACCGACGTTGCGAAACTGCGCCTTGACTCCGTCTCCGAGCTCCAGCCATTGCCCGTAGGGTACCGGACGCATCAACTGAATAGCTGCTTCGGCGTGTTCGCTGGTGTAAAGGGGTAAGGCGGGGCGGTGTTTACTAAAACCCTTCCTGTTCGCATAGCGGGCGTCTTCCTCTTGAATTTTCGCCGCGTCCATGAGGAGAAGCTTGGCCAGATCCAGAGTAGCAGGCGTGCAGTAGACGGGCCCGGAGAAGCCGTCGCGCACTAGCCGGGGGAGATAGCCGCTGTGATCGATGTGGGCGTGGGTCAGTAGAAGATGGTCGACGGAGCCGATCTCGAAGTCGGGCTGCTGCCAGTTCAGGAGTCTTAGCTCCTTTAGGCCCTGAAACAGTCCGGCGTCGACCAGGATGCTCTGGCTCCCGACCCTCAGGAGATGGCGGGAGCCAGTGACCGTACCGGCTCCCCCGTGGAAGGAGAGGTTCACCTCCATCGGTTTGTGCGGATAGGAAGGACGAACGGAAGGGTCGACATGAGGGTGACAAGCATAGGGAAAGCCACCGAGGAAGGCAACCTTGTGAACGGGATGCGCTAGGGAGACACCAAACCACGGAGCTCACCTAGAACGGGCCGCGCCCTTCGGCCAGTGCGTTGCACTCGAAACAGAACAACCCCGAGCGCGTGAATCGGGGCACGGCCGTTCGGCGACCGTGCCCCGCGACACGACCTACTTCTTGCGGCGCCTCTTACCACCCTTTTTCTTGGCCGCCTTTTTCAGCCGCCCGACTGACTTCTTCAGTCGAGCGATCTCTCGACTCATGCGGCGAGCTTTCGCCCTCGCCCTGTTAAGGTTTCGTTTGGCGGCCGCTCTTACCTTCTTCAACTGTGCGGAACCGCCAGAAGCCTTTTTTCGTCTCCGTTTTGCCATTTAAAATCCTCCCACTCTGGGCACCGAAACGGCCCAGCCTCGATAGATCCTACGTCCGCAGACCTATGCGCCAATCAAGGTGCTCTCGGGGGTACCCCTACTATATATAGGTATGAGCGCCGTGTGTCAAGCCTTTTGGGCCCAATATCTAGTGTGTGTGGCTGGTGGCGTTGGACGCCATCTTGAGGACGGATGGTCCCCCGAGGCTTCACTTAGCCACTGGGCTCAAGCGCGGGGATCGTATCCGAGATTCGGGCCCAACCAGCGCTCCACCTCTTCGACCGACATCGATTTGCGCCGCGCGTAGTCGAGCACCTGATCCTTGCCGATCTTCCCCACGCTGAAATATCTCGCTTCGGGGTGATTGAAGTAGAGCCCGCTCACCGAAGCGGCGGGAAGCATGGCGAAGGTCTCGGTCAGCGTGATGCAAGCGTGCTTCTCGACTTCCAATAGTCGAAAGAGGGTAGCCTTCTCCGTGTGTTCGGGAGAGGCGGGATAGCCTGGGGCCGGGCGTATTCCGCGGTAACGCTCCCGGATGAGATCCGGCTTGCTGAGTTGCTCCTCCTTTCCGTAACCGCAATCCTGGCGAGCCTGTTCGTGCAGCTTCTCCGCCAAAGCCTCCGCCAGGCGATCCGCCAGCGCCTTCACCATGATGGCCTGGTAGTCGTCGTGATCCTTTTCGAAACGTTCGACCAGCTCGGCTACTCCGTGCCCGGTGGTTACCGCGAAGGCTCCGATGTAGTCGATGGTGCCCGACTGCAACGGGGCCACGAAATCCGCCAGAGCCAGGTATCCCTTTCCGTCTCGCTTGAGCTGTTGCTGCCGGAGCGTATGGAACCGAGCCAACTCGTTTTTTCGCGCAACGTCACTGAAGACGATGATGTCGTCGCCGTCGGAATTGGCGGGGAAGAATCCATAGACCGCCTTGGCCCGCAGCAGCTTCTTGTCGACGATCTCGCCGAGGAGGGTCTGGGCATTCTCATAGAGCTCCCGGGCGGCTTTTCCCACGTCTGGTTTGTCCAGGATCGCCGGATAGACGCCGCGAAGCTCCCAGGCGTGAAAGAAAGGCGTCCAATCGATGTAGGGGACGATGTCGCGGAGTGAGACCTCCGCCGGTGCACGGACCCCCAGAAACTCTGGTTTCGCTACCAGCGAGGGGTGTGGATCGATCTCGATGTGCTTTCGGCGAGCTTCCTGGTAAGAGACGAGCTCTCGAGAAGGGCCCGCCTCGTATTCTTCACGAGTCTTTGCCTGCTCCCGCTGGTTCTTCTCCAGGAGATCGTGCTTGGCAGACGCGTTCATCAGATCGCTGACCACTTTCACGGCACGAGACGCGTCTTCCACGTGCAGCGTTCCCTGACTATATGCGGGCGCGATCTTGACGGCGGTGTGCTTGCGCGAGGTCGTCGCACCTCCGATGAGGAGCGGTATCTTGAATCGGGTGCGCTCCATTTCCGAGGCAACGTGCACCATCTCGTCGAGCGAGGGCGTGATGAGCCCGCTCAGTCCGATGATGTCCACCTTCTCGTCCTTGGCGGTCTGGAGAATCTTGTCGGAAGGGACCATCACGCCGAGATCGATGACCTTGTAGCCGTTGCAACCCAGGACCACTCCTACGATGTTCTTTCCGATATCGTGAACGTCTCCCTTGACCGTCGCCAGGAGTAGCTTGCCTTGCTGGCGTTTCTCGGAAGACGCAGCCTCTTCGGCCTCCATGAAAGGCTCTAGATAGGCCACCGCCTTCTTCATGACCCGCGCACTCTTGACGACTTGCGGCAGAAACATCTTGCCGGAGCCGAAGAGATCGCCGACGACGTTCATGCCGTCCATCAGGGGGCCCTCGATGACCGAGAGGGGGCGGCCGTGGATTCGCCGCGCCTCCTCGGTGTCCTCTTCGATGTAATCGGCGATTCCCTTGATGAGCGAGTGCTTCAGGCGCTCATCCACCGACTCGCGGCGCCAGGCCAGATCCTTTTCTTGAACCCTGCCGGGACCGGCGTGCGACTGCGCGTAGTCGGTGAGGCGCTCGGTGGCATCGGGCCGTCGGTTGAAGAGCACGTCTTCGATAAGGTCCCGCAGCTCGGTGGGGATCTCGTCATAGACGGCGAGCTGGCCGGCATTGACGATTCCCATGTCGAGGCCAGCGTGGATGGCATGGTAGAGAACGGCCGAGTTCATGGCCTCCCGGACGAAGTCGTTGCCGCGGAAGGAAAAGGAAAGATTGCTGATGCCGCCGCTCACCTTGGCGCCCGGGCAGCGCTGCTTGAGCTGGCGTGTTGCCTCGATGAAGGCGGTGGCGTAGTCGTTGTGCTCCTCGATCCCGGTGGCCACGGTGAGCACGTTGGGGTCGAAGATAATGTCTTGCGGGGGAAAACCCGCCTGCTCCGTCAGCAGACGAAAGGCTCGTTCGAGGACCTCGACCTTTCGACTCGTGCTGGTCGCCTGCCCTTCCTCATCGAAAGCCATGACGACCACCGCCGCACCGTAGCGCCGGATGAGCCGCGCCTGCTCCAGGAACTTCGCTTCACCCTCCTTGAGGCTGATGGAGTTGACGATGCCTTTGCCCTGCAGACACTTGAGGCCCGCTTCGATGACCGAGAACTTGGAGCTGTCGACCATGATGGGAAGCCGGGCGACATCAGGCTCCGTCGCCAATAGAGACAGGAAAGTGGTCATCGCCTTCTCGGAGTCGAGCAGACCCTCGTCCATGTTGACGTCGATGATGTTGGCGCCGCCTTCCACTTGATTCCGCGCCACCTCCAGGGCTCCCTCGTAGTCCCCGGACTGGATGAGCCGGTTGAACCTTCGCGAGCCGGTGACGTTGGTGCGCTCGCCGATAACGATGAAGTTGGACTCGGGCCGAATGGTGAGAGGCTCCAGGCCGCTGTAACGGGAGTACGGCTCCGGGGCCGAGGGCTTGTGCGGAGGGACGCCCTGAACCGCCTCGGCAATCGCCCGGATGTGCTCGGGAGTGCTGCCGCAACATCCCCCCGCTAGATTGAGCCAGCCTTCCCGAGCGAACTCACCGAGAACCCTGGCCATCTGCTCGGGGGTCTCATCGTATCCGCCGAAGGCGTTGGGCAGACCGGCGTTCGGCACGCAGCTCACGAAAACATCGGAGACCGCTGCCAGCTCCTCGACGTAGGAACGCATCGCTTCCGGGCCCAAGGAACAATTGATGCCGACCGCGAAGAGAGGCGCGTGGGACACCGAGTTCCAGAAAGCCTCCGTTGTCTGTCCGGAGAGGGTGCGCCCGCTGGCGTCCACCACCGTCACCGAAGAAATGATGGGAACTTGCTCGTCCCGCTCCGCTAGGAGCTGCTGGATTGCGAAGAGCGCCGCCTTCATGTTGAGCGTATCGAAGGACGTCTCGGGTAGGAGGATATCGACTCCCCCATCTAGGAGACCGCGGGCCTGCTGGTAGTAGGCGTCGCGAAGCGCATCAAAGGTAACGTTCCGTAAGGACGCATTGCTCACGTCCGGCGAAAGGGAGGCAGTACGGTTGGTGGGGCCCATCGAACCGGCCACGAAGCGAGGCTTGTCAGGCTCCTTCTGAGAGAACTCGTCCGCCACCCGTCGGGCGATTTGGGCGGCGGCGCGATTCATCGCATAGACCTGGGATTCCATCCGGTAGTCGCTCATCGAGATGGCGTTGGCGTTGAACGTGTTGGTTTCGAGAATATCGGCGCCTGCCTTCAAGTTGGCGCGGTGAATCTCTTCTATGATCTCGGGGCGCGTCAGAGACAGCAGGTCGTTGCAACCCTTGAGATCCCGCGGGTGATCACGAAAGAGCGTGCCCCGGAAGGCGGCCTCGTCCGGCTGGTAGGCCTGGATCATCGTCCCCATCGCCCCGTCGAACACCAGGATGCGTTGGCGCACTATCTCCGCCAGCCGGCCGCGTGCGGAATTCTTCATGGTTGGCTATAGTTTACACTGAATCGCCGAGTCGGTTCGGGGGTCGGCCCTCGCTGCCTGCCTTGCTTCCCGCCAGCCCCTGAGCGTCGGGGGAAACCGTTTTGAAGACACGGGTTTGGACAGCCTGCTCTCTGGGACTGCTGCTGGCCACAGCGGTGCCTGCCCGGGCGTTTGCTCAAGAGAGAGTGCCGCGTCCGGAAGAGCTTCTCGGTTTTCGACCCGGCGAGGACTATAAGCTCGCCGATTACGATCAGATGCTCCAGTACTTTCGAGCCGTGGACGCGTCGTCCGACCGAGTTCAGCTGCAGGAGATCGGCCTGTCTTCCATGGGGAGACCCATGGTCATGGCCATCGTCACCTCACCCGAGAACTTCGGCCGGCTGGATCGTTATCAAGAGATCTCCCGCCGTCTCGCCACCGCACGAGGACTGAGTGAGGAGCAAGCTAGGGCAATGGCCGCGGAAGGCAAGGCGGTTATTTACATCGATAGCGGGCTTCATGCCACGGAGGTTGGGCACGCCCAACATTCCTTCGAGCTGATCTACCACCTGGCGGCAGATTCGAGCCCGTCAACGCAAGAGATCTTGGACAATGTCATCCTGCTGTTGTTGCCGTGCGTCAATCCGGATGGGATGGACCTGGTGGTCAACTGGTATGAGCGCAACCTGGGATCGCCGTACGAAGTGAGTCCGTTGCCACAGTTGTCCTCGAAATACGTAGGTCACGATAATAATCGTGACTGGTTCATGTTCACCCAGACCGAGACCCGGAACATCGGTCGAGTCATTTACCACCAGTGGCTTCCTCAGATCGTCTACAATCACCATCAGGGAGTCCCTTTCCCCGCGCGTATTTTCATCCCGCCCTTCGACGGACCGATGAACCCCCATATTCCTCCTTTGGTCATGCGGGGCATCCAGCTCATCGGCTCCAGCATGGCCCGAGCGTTTGCCGAACAGGGCAAGTCGGGAGTGGTGTCTCGGATGGTCTATGACACATGGTGGAACGGTGGGCTCAGAACCTCACCCTATTTCCACAACATGATTGGCATCCTGACCGAAACGGCTCTTCACAAATATGCGACTCCCAAGTTCTATGCCGAACGAGACTTGCCGGAGAGCTTTCCCGACGGAACGAGCGCCAAATTGCCTTCCACCTTCTATCCGGATCCTTGGCGAGGAGGATGGTGGAGGCTCAGAGAAGCCATCGATTACATGATGACGGCTTCACTTGCTCTTTTAGAGGTGGGCGCCAGGGACAAAGAGAAGTGGCTCTATGGCATCTACCGCATGGGTCGGGACAGCATCGATAAGGGGAAGAACGAGCCGCCCTATGCCTTCATTATCCCGGCTGACCAGAGCGATCCCAATACCGCCGTCAAACTGGTGAATACGCTTCGCGCCGGGGCGGTGGAGACGTGGCGCGCAGCGAGTCCCTTCTGGTCGGAGGGCACCCAATACCCTGCCGGCAGCTATGTCTTTCTAGCCTCGCAACCCTTCCGTCCCTATCTGGTGGATTTGCTGATGCCGCAGAACCATCCCGACCAGAAGCTCGATCCAGGCGGTCCGCCCGAAACGCCCTACGACGTCGCCGGCTGGACGCTTCCCCTCGCCATGGGAGTTCGCTCGGTCGCGGCTTTGGCTCCGTTCGAAGCGCGGCTCGAGCCGATCGAGCAAGCGGGAGTGCCTGGTGGAGGTGTCGAAGGCTCGGGTCGGGTCTACCTCCTCGATCCTCGCGTCAATGACAGCTTCATCGCGGTAAACCGTCTTCTAAAACAAGGGGCCTCCGTGTACCGATCGACGAAGTCGGTGGGAGGGCCCTCCGATCCTTGGCCGGCCGGGACCTTCCTGGTTGCCGGCGGGCGAGGCCTGGACGCCCTGGCTCGAGAGCTCGGGATCCGCGTGCGTGCGGTTTCGAAGGTCGGCGGAGAGGGTCTGCGCATCGAGTCTCCCCGGGTGGCGCTCTATAAGTCGTGGGTGGCCAATGCCGACGAGGGTTGGAACCGCTGGCTCTTCGAGCAGTTCGAGTTCCCCTATCAGAGTATTCATGACGCGGAAATGAAGGCGGCCGGGCTCAGCGAGCGCTACAACGTCATCGTTCTCCCGGAGAGCCCGCTCAAGGAGCTGGTGGAGGGCCACGAGCGAGGAAGCGTGCCGCCAGAGTATGCGGGCGGCATCGGAAGTGAGGGAGTGGACCGCCTTCGCCAGTTCGTCAGCGAAGGTGGGACGCTCGTTTGTTTGGACTCTGCTACCGAGCTTCCCATCGAGTACTTCGACATTCCGGTGGAGAGTGCGCTCAAGGGAATCGAGCCCTCTCAATTCTACTGTCCCGGATCTCTTCTCGAGATCGAGTTCGATCCCGCCCACCCGCTTGCTTACGGAATGGGCGGCACCGGGGTCGGATTCTTTCGGGACAGTCGGGTCTACAACCTCATTCCCGACTTCGAGTCCCAGCACGGCCAGGTGGCGGCGAAGTTCCCGGATCGCAACCCCTTGCTGTCTGGCTGGATTCTTGGCGACGAGTACATTCGCAGGAAAGCGGCGGTGGTGGACATGCCCTATGGAC